>DATFWL010000365.1:0-20936 GCA_035259385.1 Vicinamibacterales bacterium
CTCAAGGCGGGTCCTGTCCGCGAACAGCCCCACCGGGTGCTCGCCAGAAAAGCACTGGTCACGGCCCACGGCTCCGCGCCCGGCGGGGCGGCCCCGTTCGCGGCCACCCGCGAGCGAGCTAATTTTGCAACCTGCTCTAAGAATTTGGAATTTTGAATTCGTGTGCCGCTGCCGGGTCGCCTGTTTGCGTCGCAAAGTGATCCGCATTCCAAATTCCAAATTCTCAATTCCAAATTCCTATGGCACTTGAAGAATACAAACGCAAACGCAACTTCCAGAAGACACCCGAACCGGAAGGCAAGGTTGTGCCGAAGCGCGACGAGCGGTTCTTCTGCGTGCAGAAGCACCTGGCAAGCCAGCTTCATTACGACTTCCGGCTCGAGCACAACGGCGTGCTGCTGTCGTGGGCGGTCCCGAAAGGGCCCTCGCTCGATCCGAAGACCAAGCGGCTCGCGATGCATGTCGAGGATCATCCGGTCGAGTACGGTGATTTCGAAGGGGTGATTCCGGAAGGCTACGGCGCCGGCATTGTGATGCTCTGGGATCGCGGCACCTGGACGCCGGAAACCGACGACGTCGACGCGGCGCTGAAGAAGGGCGATCTGAAGTTCACGTTGAACGGCTACAAGCTCAAAGGATCGTGGGTGCTGGTGCGGACCGGCGGCCGCTTCCCCGGCGCCCGCGGCGGCGGCGATCGCAGCTGGCTGCTGATCAAGCATCGCGACGAGTGGTCGGGCGATCTCGACATCACGGAGTTCGCGCCGCGCAGCGTGAAGAGCGACGGCGATTTCGAGGACATCCTCGCCGAGGACACACCCGCGGTGTGGCAGTCGCATCGTCCTGCGAAAGGCGGGGACGCCGGCGCGATGCTCGCCCGGATTATCGAGCGGGCCGCTGCGTTGAAGGCCTCGGGCGGCACGCCGCCCAGGGCTGCGACAGGCGCCGCGCCACGCGCGACGGCAGCATCCAAACCGCGCGCCAAGGCGTCAACGTCCAATCCAGAGAAGAAACGGAGCGCTCGGGGGCGCTCGACGGTGAAACGGTAGCGCAGCGGTCCTTGCGGCTTTTGCGTTCCAGCGCATGTCGGTTCGCCTGATCCCGATCGCCGCGACCATCGTCGTCGCGCTTGGCGCACAGGACATTCCGCTGATTCGCGACGTCGAGGTCACGCTCACGGAAGGGACGTCGATGGCGGCGGCGCCGTCGCCCGATCGCCGCTGGATCGCCATCGATCTCCTCGGCGGCATCTGGATCCTCCCGTTCCGCGGCGGCGAGGCGAAGCGGCTCACGCCGGAGACGCTCGAGGCGCGGCAGCCCACCTGGTCGCCCGACAGCGAATCGATTGCGTTTCAAGGCTACGACGCCGACGGCGCCTGGCACATCTACGTCGTGCCGCGCGACGGCCGCGACGCGAGGCCGCTGACGACCGGCGAGTTCGACGATCGCGAGCCGGCGTGGTCGCATGACGGGTCGCGTATTGCCTTCTCGTCGGATCGCTACGGCGGCATCACCACCGTCTGGGAGCTGATGCTCTCGACCGGCGCGCTGCGCCGTCTCACTTCGCGCAGCAGCGTGATGCCGTCGTGGTCGCCGAACGATCAGGAGATCACCTTCGTCGCCCTCGACAACGAAGACGGAAGCCGGCCGAATCGCCGCCGCACGACGGCGTTGTGGGGCGTGACCCTCGACGGTCGCGAGCGGCCGCTGCTGTCCGCAGAGGGCGATCGCGCGCTCGACGGCGCACCGGCGGCGGCCGGCTGGAGCACGGACGGCACGCAGGTCGCATACGCGTCGCAGTTCGGCAGTCTCTTTCTCGGCACACGTCCGATCAGCCGGCCCGACGAGGACGTCTTCCCGTTTCGTCCGCAGTGGGTCTCGCGCACCGATTTCATCTACACCGCAGACGGCCGGATCAAGCGGCGGTCTCTCGTCGGCGAGACGAGCACGATTCCGTTCACGGCGAAGGTGACGCTTCACCGCGCGACCTACAACATCGCCCATCGCGCGCTCGAATCGACCGAGCCGCAGGCGCTGAAGGGAATCGTCACGCCGGTCGTCTCGCCGAACGGGCGCATGGTGGCGTTCACCGCGCTCGGCGACCTGTGGGTGATGCCATTCGGCCGCGCGCCGGTACGCGTGACCAACGATGCCGCCGTTGACGTCGATCCAGCGTGGTCGCCTGACAGCGCGCAGATCGCGTTCGTCAGCGATCGCGGCGGTCAGATGGACTTGTGGATCCACGATCTCGCGTCGAACACCGACACGTCGCACGCGATCCCCGGCAACCGGTGCCCGGTGTCTGCTCCGGCCTGGTCGCGCGACGGCTCGACGATCATCTTCGGCAGCACCGCGCCGTCGTGCGGGACGGGCATCCTCCAGGTGCGCCCGGGCGGCGACTGCCGCGCCAGCACCGCGAGGCCGCCGACGGCCGACGAAGTCGGGCGCCCGACCTGGGGGCCCTCCTGCAGGGCGATCGCGCAGAGCGCGTTGTTCCCGTACTCCGATCGCTATCGCGAAGGATTGAACCAGCTTCTCGTCTGGTCGACCGACTCTCACTCGTGGTCGCAGTCGCTGCTCTTCCCCCAACACAACCTCGGGAACCGGCAGGACACCGGCCCGGTGTGGTCGCCTGACGGCACGCAGATGGCCTTCGTGACCGAAGGCCGGCTGTGGACGGTGCCGGTGGACAATCGCGGCATCACGACCGGGCCGCCGCGCGACATCGCCGCCGATCAGCCGGAGTCGCCGAGCTGGGAAGGCGATTCGCGGCACATCGTGTATCAGACGCCGGCCGGACTGCGGCGCGTGATTCCCGAAGGCGGCATTCCGGACGTCATCCCGCTCGACTTGCGCTGGCAGACCGCCGCGACGCCGGCGCGCGTGATCGTGCACGCCGGCCACGTGCTCGACGGGACGATCGAGGGGCTGCGCAGCGAGTCGGACATCGTGATCGAGCGCGGCATCGTGCGGAGCGTCGAAGGTCATCGCGACGACCTGCACTCGGGAACAATCGTCGACGCGGGCGACGAGTACGTCATGCCGGGTCTGATCGAGATGCACGCGCATCTCGACCCGGGTTACGGCAGGAACTTCGGCCGGATCTGGCTCGCCTACGGCATCACCTCGGTGCGCATTCCGGCGGTGAACCCGTACGCCGGCAACGAGCAGCGCGAGTCCTTCGACGCAGGTCGCCGGCTGGGGCCGCGCGTGTTCCTGGCTGGCGATCCGTTCGACGGCGTGCGTTCGTACTATCCCGGCGGCGTCGCGATCACCTCCGACGCGCAGCTCGAGCAGGAGCTCGATCGGGCGTCGGCGCTCGACGTCGATTTCTTCAAGACCTACGTCCGGCTGCCGGATCGTTTTCAGAAGCGCGTGATCGAGTACGCGCACGCGCACGACAAACCGGTGACGTCGCACGAGCTGTACCCGGCGGTCGCGTTCGGCATCGACGGCATCGAGCACCTCGTCGGCACGAGCCGCCGCGGTTACACGCCGAAAGAGAGCGCCCGAGCGCGCGTCTACAAGGACGTCGTCGATCTGATTGCGCGGTCGGGCGTGACGCTGACGCCGACGATCGGCCTGCAGGGGGGATACCGCGCGCGCGTCACCGGCGACAAGTCACTGCTGTTCGACCCGCGGCTGGCGCTGTTTCCGCTGTCGCTCGTCGCGACGCTGAGCGACCTCGCCAACGCGCGCCCCAACCCGTCACTCGACGCGCTCGTCCGGCCGTACGAGGTGAATCTGAGGACGATCGCCGCGGCCGGCGGCCGGATCGTCGCCGGCACCGACTCGCCGATCGTGCCGTACGGACTGGGCCTGCACGTGGAGCTCGAGTCATACGTGCACGCCGGCTTCACGCCGTTTCAGGCGCTGCAGACCGCCACGATCAACGCGGCGCAGGCGCTCGGCCTCGGCGACCAGCTCGGCACGATCGAGGCCGGCAAGGTCGCCGATCTCACCTTCCTGGGCGGCGATCCGCTCGCCGACATCAGGAACACGCGGGACGTGCGGCGCGTGATGAAAGGCGGCCGCGTCTACACGGTCGCGGAACTGGTCAAGAAATAAAACAGAACCCGCCTTCGTGGGCGCCCTTACGAGTCGGACAGCAATCGCCGCGACAGGACGCTCCAGACGGCGTAGGCGAGTCGTGGACGATTGTGGCGCGCGATCTCGCTGGTCCAGAACTCGCCGCCGACGAGCTCGCTGTGATCGGGGAGCTGGCCGGGCGCCAGCGGCTCCTTGTGTTCCTGGGCGTAGCGGGCGAGCACCTGCGGCGACGGCCACTTCATGTTGACGATCACGACGTCGACGTTGCGGCGGGTCGCTTCCTCGATGCGCGCAACGGCGTCGCCGGCGGTGAACCCGAGCATGCCGCGCCCTTCGGTCAGCAGGTTGGCGATCAGGATGATCGGACCCTTCATCTCGGCCAGCGCATCGGACACGCCGCGCACGAGAAAGATCGGCATCAGGCTGGTATAGAAGCTCCCCGGTCCGATGATCACCGCATCGAACTCGGTGATCGCCCGGGCGACGCTCGGATGAATGGCGACCGGCGGCTCGAGCCAGATCCGCCGCACGAACTGTCCGGACGTCTGGCCCGCGTCCACTTCCACTTCCCCGCGTGTCGTCTTGCCGTCGCCGTACTCGGCGCAGACCGAGGCGCTCTGGACCGTCACCGGCCACACTCGCCCGCGGCAGCCGAGCAGCGCCCGCAGGCCGTCAATCGCGTCGAGGAAATCGCCGCTGTAGCGCTGCATCATCGACAGCAGCAGGTTGCCGCCGGTATGGCCGCCGAGGCGCGCGTGCTCGAGCGTCGGCAGCCGCGCGAGCAGCACGCGCCGCGCTTCCCGCGAGTTGCGGGCGAGCGCGAGCGCGCACTTGAGAATGTCGCCGGGCGGCAGCACGCCGAGCTCGTCACGCAGCTGCCCGGAGCTGCCGCCGCTGTCGAACATCGTGACGACCGCGTGCAGGTGCAGCCAGGGATTGTGCTTCAAGCCGCCGAGAAGACTGGGGAGCCCGGTGCCGCCGCCGAAGCAGCCGATGTTCAGCTGGCGCAGACGCATGTCGCTGCATTCTACTCGTACAATAGCGACATGATTCCCGAAGCGGTCCGCGCGCTGGAGCGCGATCTCCGTGGCATCTTCGGCAGCCGGCTGCAGTCGCTCGCGATCTATGGCGCGCGCGCGACGGCGCACGACGCCGCGCATCGCCACGGCGCACACGCGCCCGCGCCGCCGACGCGGACGCTGGCCGTTGTCGAGTCGATGACGCGCGACGACCTGCGCTCGGCCGCGACGCGCGTGGACGCGTGGCACGACGCCGGGCTGGCCACGCCGCTGCTGCTCGCCGCGCGCGAGTTCGCTCAGTCGCTCGACGCGTTCCCGCTCGAATTCGGCGCCATCCTCGCCGATCACATCGTCGTGTCCGGCGACAATCCGTTCGCGTCGCTGGCCGTCGATCCCGCGGACCTCCGGCGCGCCGTCGAAGTGCAGGCGCGCAGCCACCTGCTGCATCTGCGCGAAGGATTCCTGGAGACGCGCGGCCGCGCGGACGCGCTGTCGCTGCTGATCCTGCAGTCGGCGCCGCCATTCGCCGCGCTGGTCACCAGCATCGCGCGCCTCGAAGGCAAGGGGGACGGCGATCCGCCGGGCGCCGCCCGGCATCTCGAGCGGCTGATCGGCCAGTCGGAGCACGGCGCGATTTCCGAGGTCGTGAAGCTGGCGGGCGCGCACGATCTCGCATCGTCGGCGGCCGAGCACCTGTTCACGCCGTATCTCGACGCCGTCGAGCGAATCGTGGCCTACGTGGACGGGTGGAGCGCAGCGCGATGAAGCGCGCGACAATCATCGCCGCGATCCTGCTGGCGCTCGTGGCCGGCGTCGGCCGGACCGCAATCGCCGCCGACCTTCCCGAGCTGACGCAACCCGTCAACGACTTCGCGCGCGTCATCGACGCCGCCAGCGCCGGCCGCATGGAGCAGACGATTCGCGCGCTCCAGGCGAAGACCGGCGATGTGGTCGTCGTCGCGACGGTGCCGAACCTCGAGCCCTACGGCGACATCAACGAGTACGCCGTCAAGCTGTTCGAGAATCACGGGCGTGGAATCGGGCAGAAGGGTAAAGACAACGGTCTCCTGATCGTCCTGGCCCCCAACGATCGCCGCGTCCGCATCGAGGTCGGCTACGACCTCGAGCAGTTCGTGACCGACGGCTTCTCCGGCGAGACGAGCCGGATGATGACGCCGTTCTTCGGCAACGGCCGCTACGGCGAGGGGCTCCGCCTCGGCGTCGATCGGGTCGTCGGCCGCATCGCCCAGGGCCGCGGCGTGACGCTCGACGGCGTGCAACTGCCGCAAGAACCCGCACCTGCGCCCGCTTCGCAGCGCGACGGAACGCCGTCGGCGCTGTCGATCATCTTCTGGGTGTTCATCGCCATTCTCGTCGTCAGCCGGATCTCGGGCGGCCGGCGGCGCCGGAGCACGTTCTGGGGCGGCGGCCCGTGGAGCGGCTGGTCGAGCGGCGTCGGCCCGTTTGGCGGCGGCGGATGGGGTGGCGGCGGCGGAGGTGGCGGGTTTGGCGGCGGATTCGGTGGATTCGGCGGCGGTCGAAGCGGCGGCGGCGGCGGCGGCGCGAGTTGGTAAAATGTCCTCCATGACGATAACGCGCAGAGCTCTTCTGCGGATCGCGATGGTCGCCGTGGTGCTGCCCCTGGCTGGTTGCTCTTACAACACCTTCGTCAGCCAGGAAGAGAACGTGAAGGCCCAGTGGGCGCAGGTGCAGAACCAGCTGCAACGCCGCAACGACCTCATTCCGAATCTCGTTGAGACCACGAAGGGCTTCGCGCAGCACGAGGAGACCGTCTACAAGGAGATCGCGGACTCGCGTTCGCAGCTGCTCTCGGCGAAATCGCCGGAAGAGACCATCTCGGCGGCGAACCGCCAGACCTCAGCGCTCGGACGGCTGCTCGCCGTCGTCGAGAACTATCCGCAGTTGAAGTCGAACGAGCAGTTCAACCGTCTGATGGACGAGCTCGCAGGCACCGAGAACCGGCTCGCGGTGGCGCGTCAGCGCTACAACGAGGCGGTGCAGCAGTACAATACGTCGCGCCGTCAGTTCCCCGGCAACGTGACGGCGAAGCTGTTCAACTTCAAGGACTACCCGTTCTACGAGGCGCCGGCCGACGCCCAGCAGGCGCCGAAGGTCAACTTTTCGAAGCAGCCGTCGTAGGCCGACGATGGATCCGCGCGTCCTGCTGCCGTGGGAACGGCTGCTGTGGAGCAGCCGTCCGTGGCAGTTGCGCGCGCGCGTCGACGGCGAACGCTATTTCCTCACCGATTTCCGGCTGCTCCGCCTCACCCGCGACGAGTTGAGCGAGGTGGCGCTCGACGACATCTGCGACATCCAGCGCACCGAAACCCGCCTCGATCGCCTCGTCGGGACCTCGACCATCGCGGTGCTTGCCTGCGGACGCGACGAGCCGATGCGGCTGCAGTCGATCCGGCGCGGACCACAGCTGGCCGCGCTGCTCGAACTTCTTGCGGGTGATCCGCGCGCGCCGCGTGACGCCGACGCGGTCCAGGCGGCGCTGGCGTGGGAGCCGCGGCAGCCGGCACTGGATCTGCGCAGCGCGCTCGGCGGGCTCATCGCGGTCCTCGCTGCGATTTTCGCCGTCGCGATCGGTCTCCACGGAAAAACCGTCACGGCCACCTTCAGCGACGACGACGCCATCGCCCCCAATGGCGAGAAGCGGGAGGTGACCGAAATCATCCGCTTCATGGAAACGGAAGTGATGCCGTGGGCGCGCGAGACGCTCGGCCGGCTGAAGGGCGGACCCGACCGCGTGACGTGCACCACCTGTCACGGAGCTGAGGCGGAAGCACGACGGTGGACGATGCCCGGGGTCTCAGCGCTGCCGCAGCCCGATGTCCGCGAGCGCGGCTGGGAGATCTACACGACGTCCATGGACGCGCAGATGCGGAACGCGATCTACGGCTACCTGGCTGAGTCCGACAATCAGACGAAAGCCGCATATATGCGTGAGGTGGTCGTCCCCGGCATGGCTCGGCTGCTGCATCGCCCCGCGTACGACTTCACACGATCGTACGAATACAACCGATCGCATCGCGCGCTGGGCTGCTATCATTGTCATCAAGTCCAGTGACGACGCGAATCGAGACGCCCACAACTGAGTCGCCGGTTCCGGTGCCCGCATCCCGGGTTCTGTCCGCGTGGAGCGCGCACGACTGGCGCGACGGCATCCATGTCGGCGATCTCGCCGCGCTCGAAGCGCTCGTCGTGACGACGGAGAACAGCACGTACGAGATCGTTCTGCTGGCCAGCGACACGGCTCGCGTGCTCGTCCGCGGCGGCGCGTTCTTCCCGGTGTTCACGCCCGCGCGCCTCGCCGGCAGTTCGCTCGGCGGCGCCTTCCTGAAGCTGCACAGCATTCACGTCGGCTTCCGGCTGGAGTTCGGGACGGAGAACGGGTTCATCATCACCAGTCCGGTGCGCAGCGTCGTCCGGGCGCCCGAACAGACCAATCCTGCAGATCTGATGTAGCGATGTCGCGGCTGCGCGGCATCGTCGCCGTTGCGCTCGCCGCCGCCGCGCTCGTGGTGTCCGGCACCACACCCGGCGAGCCGGCCCAGATTCTCGTGCTGGTCTCGTTCGACGGCTGGCGCTGGGACTACCTCGATCGCTACCCGGTGCCGAATCTGCGGGCGCTCGCCCGGCGCGGCGCGCGCGCCGAGCGGCTCGTCCCCTCGTTTCCGCCGCTCACCTTCCCGAACCACTACACGATCGTCACCGGCCTGTATCCCGAACACCACGGCATCGTCGCGAACCGGATGCGCGATCCGGCGATTCCAGATCGGTTCACGATGTCGGCGCCGACCGCGAAGGACGCTGCCTGGTGGCTCGGCGAACCGGTCTGGGTCACGGCGATCCGCCAGGGGCGCCGCGCGGCGACGATGTTCTGGCCAGGAACCGAAGTCGCGATCGACGGCGTGCGCCCGACGTTCTGGAAGCCGTACGACAAGGCGACGACGACGCCCGCGCGCGTCGAGCAGGCGCTCGCGTGGCTGGCGTTGCCGGAACGCGAGCGGCCGTCATTCGTCAGCATGTACTTCGAGGAGGTCGATTCCGCGTCGCACGACTTCGGCATCGACTCGCCGGAGTTCACGGCCGCAACCCGCCATCTCGACGCCGCGCTCGGCCAGATCGTCGACGGCGTGTCACGGCTGGGGCTCGCGGCGCGCACGACCATCGTCGTCGTCTCCGATCACGGCATGACCGCGCTGTCGCCCGACCGCGTGATCGTGCTCGACGACTACCTCGATACCGCGGCACTCGACGTCATCGAGACGGGCGGCTTCCTCGCGCTCGCGCCGAAGAACGGCGATGTCGACGCGGTCTTCACGCGTCTTCACGGCAGGCATCCGGCGCTGTCGGTCTACCGCCGTGACGAGGTCCCGCCGCGGCTTCATTACCGTCACAGCGCGCGCATCGCGCCAATTGTCGGGATCCCGAAAGACGGGTGGTACGTCACGACGCGCGCGAATCTCGACGAACGACCGATGCAGGCGGCCACGCACGGCTACGATCCGCGCGACCGATCGATGGGCGCGCTGTTCGTCGCGGCCGGTCCAGGCGTCGCCCGCGGCCTCGTCGTGCCGCCGTTCGAGAACGTCGAGATCTACAACTTCCTCTGCAGCGTCCTTCGCGTCACGCCGGCGAGAAACGACGGCAGCACCCGTCTCGCTCGCCAGCTCGCCCGCGACTGACCTGCTGCGCCCACGAAGTCACGAAGCACACGAGACACACGAATTCCGCCTTACAGAATTATTGGCCTTCGTGGCTTCGTGCCTTCGTGGGCGCCTTTCAGTGTCGTCTGTGTTGCAGCGGCTGCAGGATCAGCGTCGATTCGGCGCTGGCGGCGACGGCCCGATCGGTGAACGGCAACGGCATCGATCCACCCATCGACCACCGGCGCGCGAGGTCGCCATAATGCTCGCTGTCCGGCGACTCGGACTGGCCGGGCGCGTTCATCGCGGTCGATCGATCCCAGTCGGCCGTGTCGAACGCGATCGTGAACGGCGACGTCGGCGCGCCGGCGGGCGTCAGCGGACCGATGTCGAAGCGACGCCGCGCCGCCGGCGTCACGCTCAATACGTGCGTGAACAGCACCGGGGACGTGGACTCACGATCCGCGCGCATGGCATCGGCGATCGCGTTGACGATCAGCGCGCGCGGATCCTGATCGCCGCGCCGCAGGTCGCGGATGAGCGCCTCGACGCGTTCCGACGGCGTGTGTGCAAGCCGGGCAACGGGCGAGTCCGCCGGCGCCCGCGCCGGCCGTTCGAAGCCAGCCCACTCGTACGCGCCGCTCCAGCCGGGCACCGGCACCGCACCGCTCCACCCGCGCCGGACTGGCGCCACGCCGGCGATCTGCGTGCCCCGGTCGCCGTTCACGTCGTCGTATGTGACGCGCTGCGGCGGCATGCGCCAGCCGACCAGCGCGGCGCGGATCTCCGCCGTCGACGCCGAACGGTCGAGCGACAGGCCGGCGAAATTCGTGGAGGCGCCAGGCTCGGTCCCACTCCATCGGACGACGAAGGCCAGATGCCGCTCACGATCGACGGCGAGGACGACCCCGTGGCGGGTGAATTCACGATCGAACGAAAACGGATCGGCGCGCCGCCGCGTCCGGAGCGAATCCTTGACGATCGTGGTCGGCGTCCAGCGGCCGCCTTCGTCCGCTTCGTGATCGTTCGCGGGATTGAGCCGTTCGACGTAAACGTCCTGCGTGTCGGCATGAATCGGCTCGACCGTCCAGGCGACACGATCGTTGTGTCCCACCTCGACGCCGGGCAGCCAGGGAGCCGTCGCGCCGATCACATTCCACCCCGGCGCGTTCAGGTGAACCAGATAACGGCGCGACGGCGCGTCGAGCATCCGCGCATCGAGCGGCACGTCGCCCTGCGTCCGGACGGCGCCGCTCTCCGCCACCGGGCGCGCGAGCGCCAGGAAGAACGGCCGCGCGCCGACGCTGCGGATCGCGTCGCCGACGACCGAGTTGATCGCCGACGGGTCGAAGCCGCGCGGCAGGTTCGCCATCTCGCCGCCGGGCACGAGCGCGGCGGCACGGCCCGCGCCGAGCGCGTCGATCAGACGCGCGCGCAGTACTTCCTCGAGGCCGTCTGAGCTCGCCGTGAATGCGTCTGTACGGTTCAGGAGATCCTCGGCCGCCCAGAGCTCAGGCGTCCAGCCGGCGAGCACGAACGCCTCGGGCAGCCTGGTTCGCATGTTCGCAAGGCAGGTGTTGATCCCGCGCACGAAGGCGCCGGCGATTGCCGCCGCATCGGGCCCGTAGAGCGGCCACTCCGCGGCCGGTGCGACACGCGTCTGGATCCGGCGTGTCATGGCGTCGCGCTCGGTGAAGTTCGGCCCGAGCACCTCGGCGAGGCGGCCCTGCACGGATCGTCGCCACAGATCCATCTGGAACAGCCGATCCCGGGCCTGAACGAACCCTTGCGCAAAAAACAGGTCGTCACGATTCTGCGCGTAGATGTGCGCGATGCCGGCGCGATCGCGGACGACGCGCACGGGAGCGGAGAGGCCGTAGACGGCGAAGGTGCCGGCGAGGGGAGGCGCCGGCGGCGGGGCCGCAGGCTCGGTGCCGCGACACGCCGCGCCGATCAGGATCAGCAACGTCGCGATCGCCACGCCGACCGCATCCTGACCGTGGCGACGGGCATTCGGTTCTAGACTGGGCGCATGAGCATCAAGGATGGCCTGTTGGCCGACTTCGATCATGAGATGGGCACGACGCGACGGCTGCTGGAGCGGCTCCCGGACGATCGGCTCTCGTGGAAACCGCACCCGCGTTCGATGACGCTGGCCGGCCTCGCCACGCATCTGAGCAGCATCCCCGCCTGGGGCGGTACGATTCTCAACCAGCTATCCTTCGATCTTGCCGAGGCGCCGCCGCCGCCCGCCGAGAAACGGTCGCGCGCCGAGATTCTGTCGGCGTTCGACGAGGTCTGCCGCGCGACGCGCGCGTCGATGGACAAAACCGACGCTGAATATCAATCAGCCTGGACGCTCAAGCGCAGCGGCCAGCAGGTCTTTTCCGTGCCACGGGTCGCTGCGTTCCGCAGCTTCGTCCTGCATCACCTCATTCATCATCGCGGGCAGCTGAGCCTCTACCTGAGGCTCAACGACGTGCCGGTGCCGGCGATCTACGGGCCGTCGGCGGACGAAGGCGCGTGAAGGCGGCGCCTGCATCGAGCGCGCCGTGGGACGGATGGGTCGGGTAGGTCGGGCGGCCTACCTGGCCCACCCGGCCGACGCGACTAGCGGCCCGCGGTGACGCCGGCGCGCGCCGGCGTCAGCGCGAGCCGCTCCTCGGTCGCCGACTCCACCTTCTCGCGAGTGAAGAAGATCGGGAAGTACCTGCCGCGCGACCACAGCTCGAAGAGATCGCGGTAGTGCGGGCTCGCCGGATCGCCCGACTGGCCCGGATTGTTCAGGCCGACGGAGCTATCCCAGTTCTCCGTGTCGGCGATGATCTTCAGCGAGCCGCCGGACGTCTGATTGTCCGCGTTGCCGGTGGCGCTCACCGTGTAGCTGTCGCCGCCCCGCGGATACGGCCCGACGTCGAGCCGCGCACGCACGTCGGGCGGCGCGATCTCCGCGAGCGGATTCCGGATCAGCGCGTGATGGTATGGCGCCTGTCCCCACTTCCACCCGTTCATGTCGGCGCCGAGCTTCTTCGTCAGCTCCGCGAGCGCCTCGCTGAGACTGCGCGCGACCAGTTCGTCGCGGCCTTTCACCGGATCGGCGCCGAAGCGGCCGTCAGGCGCGTTCAGCCAGTCGATCATCCGCTTCATGCTCGGCTGGCCGATGAACGCCTGCGCTTCTTTCGGAACGACCAGATTCCTGACGTTCGCAGACAGCCGCCGCTGCCACATCTCGTAGATGCCGGCGGCGACCGAGTCGGCGTCGACGCTGTCGTTCCATGCGAGCAGCGCGTCGCGTGCCTTCACCGCGTCGGCCGGCAGCGGAACGTCGCGCAGCAGCGGCACGAGCGCGCGAGCCGGCAGCGACACGTTGTCGTTCTGCAACCGCATCATCCCGGCCACCGTGTGCAGCGTTCCCGAGCCGAGCACTTCGCTGATGCGCGACACGCGGTACGGGTCGGCGCCGGTGTAGTGCAGTGCTTCCTTGTACGGATAGTCGGGCGGGAACAGGTAGTTGTTCGCGGTCGCCAGATAGCCCTTCGCCGGATCGGACGCGTGCGGCAGCGCGTTGATCGGCAGGAAGCCGTTCCACTCGTAGCGGCCGTCGCCCGGCACCGGCACGAGGCCCGACCAGTTCGGCCGCAGCGGCGTGATCGCGACAGCCTGGTAGCCGATGTGTCCCTGCCGGTCGGCCCACACCATGTTCTCCGACGGAATCCGGCTGTAGGTGCATGCCTCGACGAACTCCGCCCATGTCTTCGCCTGGTCCATCCGCAGGCTCGCCAGGTACGGCGCTGCACCGGTCTCCATCCACGCCGCGCGCAGCGCGTACGCCTTGTGATGCGCGACATCCTCCGAAAGCACCGGGCCGTGACGCGTAAACTTGAGATCGACGGCCGCCGGCGACTCGCCCTTCACCGGGATCGTGTCCTTGATCACGCGCATGTCCTCCCACGCGCCGCGGTACTTGTACTGATTCGGGTTTGCCGGGTTCGTGTCGTAGACGTACAGGTCCTCGGTGTCGGATCCGAAGATCGTCAGGCCCCACGCGCCGAACTCGTTGTGGCCGATCGACACGCCGGGCAGCATCGGCTCGCCGCCGCCGATCACGTTCCAGCCCGGCGCGACCAGGTGCACCCAGTAGCGCAGCGACGGCGCGCTCTGCGTGCGATGCGGGTCGTTCATCATCAGCGGGAAGCCGCTCTGGGTGAGGCGGCCGCTGACCACCCAGTTGTTGCTGCCGATGTCCTCGACCCGCTGGCTGAGTTCGAGCGCTGACGGCCCTTCCTCCGGCGGCGTGCGGCCAAACGCGATCGGCCGGCGGAACGCGTTGTAGAGATCGAGGATCGACGGGTTCAGCAGCGAGAGATCGATCGCCGGATCGGGCGTGATGTCCGGATCGCCGCCCTGGAAGTAGTTCAGATCCTTCACCTTCGCGGCGCCGAGCAGGCGCACCGCCTGCGCCATGTTCAGTTCCTGCCCGATGTTCGCGAGCAGCCCGTTGTGCCTGGAGATCACCACCTCCGGCGTCCACGGCTGCGGCGTGATGCCGAGCAGAGAGAACTCCACCGGCAGCGCCGCAGGGTTGCGCCGCGCGGCCGCGACCGCCGCGTTCACGCCGTCGACGAAGGCGGTGATGATCGCGTCGCCGTGCGGGTGGTACCAGTTCAATTCCGCCTTGAGGTCCCCGCGGAACATGTGCAGCCGTGTGCCGATGTCCCGTTTCAGCTCCTTGCGGCCGAGAATCTCGGCGACAGTGCCGGTGGCCTGCCGCCGCCACAGTTCGAACTGGAACAGCCGATCGTGGGCCGCCGTATACCCCTGTGTGAAGAACAGGTCGTGCTCGTTCTTCGCGTAGATGTGATGGAGGCCCCATCGATCGCGCAACACATCGACCGTGTCGCGCAGGCCGTCGACGGCAAGCGGTTTCGGTGAATCGGCGCCTGGCACGGCGCCGGTCGCGCGGGTGAGTCCAACCACGACGCCGACGGCGAAGACGATGGCTTTTCGCATGCGGCGGATGCTAGCACAGCGCTATAATCGAGCTCTTCCTTATTCACTCGGGGTGGCAGCATGCGGATCCGGCTCGGCGCAACGCTTGTCGTCTGCCTGATGCTGTGCAGTGTGGCCGCGCCGCTGGCGCAGAAGGCGGCTGCACCGCCGCCGAAGAAGAACCCGCTGCTGAAGCTCGCCGAGCCGTGGCCGGCGGACGACGTGCTGCAGGCCGCGCGGGTGGCCGCTGATTCGCGGCGGCTGTTCCGCGAAATCGAGCCGCTCGCGTTCACGCTCACCGCCGATTTCTCCGCGCTGAACAAGGACCGGAACCCCGAGAGCACGAAGCGGTTTCCGGCAGTGATCACCGTCGAGGACGGCAAGGTGCCGCAGGACGTCGCGGTGCAGATCGGATCACGCGGCCACTTCCGGCTGATGGCGCGCAACTGCGACTTCGTCCCGATCCGCGTGGAGTTCCCGCGCGGCGGCGAAACCACCGGCACGATGTTCGAGGGCCAGACATCGCTCAAGCTCGGCACCCACTGCCGCAGCGATCGCGAGTACGACAACTACACGTTGCGCGAATACCTCACCTATCGCCTCTTCAACCTCGTCACGCCGCTGTCGTTCCGCGCCCGCCTGGCGCGCGCCACCTACGTCGACTCGAAGACGAAGAAAACGGTCGCGAACCGCTACGCGATTTTCATCGAGCACGAAAACGAGGTCGCGCGGCGCTTCGGCGGCCGCATCGTCGAGCTGCCCCGCATCGTCTTCGACGATCTCGACGCGCCGGCGCTGAACCGGATGATGCTGTTCGAGTACATGATCGGGAACACCGACTTCTCGATCTGGGCGCTGCACAACGTCCGCCTCGTGCAGGACCGCAACCGCAAGCTGTATCCAGTGCCGTACGACTTCGACCTGTCGGGCTTCGTTCACGCGCCGTACGCGATACCCGATCCGCACATCGGCATCCGCAGCGTGCTCGACCGTCTGTATCGCGGGCCGTGCCGGACGATCGATCAGTTCGATGAAGCCGCCGAGTCGTTCCGCGCGAAGCGGCAGGACATGTTCACGCTGCTCGATTCGATGAAGGATCTGCAGCCGGCGGCGCGGGGCGAGGCGAAAGAGTTTCTGGAGGCGTCGTTCCGCGCGATCGAGCGCCCCGACGCCATCCGACGACAGCTGGTCAGCGGCTGCAAGCCGCATCCGACGATGTAGGGGCTGGAGGCTGGGGGCTTGGGGCTAGCGGCAAAGGACGTAGCGCGAAGGCTTCAGCCGAGCGTCGGCTAGCCCCTAGCCCCTTCGGGTTTACTGCTGCGGCTGCGAAGGCGTCGCAGCAGGCGGATCGACGATCGTCGAGAAGAATCCGATCATCATCTCTTCCCACGTCTGATCGCCCCAGCGGACGTCCTTCGACGGATCCGGATTGAACTTGTTGCCGGTCGAATTGTCGTAGTGCGCGATCACTTCGACCTCGGTGCCCTTCGGCAGCACCTTGGGCGCGGCGAGCTCGTAGGTAATCTGCCAGTTGAAGTCGTACTTCGGCACGTTCAGCAGCGTCTCGGTCGTGCCGTCCGGATAGTGCGCGATGTACTTCATGTCCTTGCCGCGGACGTGCATGTGCGGCGTCAGCGTCCACACCGTGGTGTCACGCTGCAGCTTGGTTACGCCTTTCACCTCGGCGTTGCCGTCGTAGGCCGGAATCACGAAGCGCGGCTGCAGCACCATGCCGCCGACAGCGAGCTTCTTCGGCGGCTCCTTCGCGTAGATGATGCCGACGCGCGTCCGATCCTTCGCTTCCTTGCCGTTCGTCGTGTAATGCATCTGCAGGACGATGTCGTGGTTGCCGCGGAGGAGGCGCGCCACGCCGGCCGGATAGGTGATCCCCGGCTTGTTCGGCGTGGTGCCGCCGATGTTGGTCGGACCGAGGACGCCGTTGCCGTTGAGCGGCGCGCCGGCCGGCTGCGTGAAGGCGATCACGTGATGCACCTGCGCCGGTGCGCCGGGCCGGATTTCGAGCGCCTGAATCCACTTGTCGTCGGTGAGGTGCGTCGGCACACGGATGTACTGGTACTCGACCGCCCCGGACGCGGGAATGTCGAAGTCCTCTTCCATGGTGAAAACCGCGTCAGGCTTGCCAATCGTCCAGCCGTCGGCGAACTGCGGCGGCGACGGCAGATCCTTGTCCTCGCCTTTCGGCGCGCCGGCATCCACCCATGCCGCGATGGTGTCGATCTCGGCCTGCGAGAGCGACGGGTCGTTCTTGAAGACGCCGTGCGGCGCATCGGCGCCCCATGGCGGCATCGCGCGCGCCACGACGCGCTGCTTGATCGAGCGCGCCCACGGCCGGGCCTCGTCGTAGGTGACGAGCGACATCGGCGCGAACATCGTCGGCCGGTGGCACTCGACGCAGGACTTGTAGAAGATTGGCGCCACGTCCTTCGAGAAGGTCGGGGCCGGTTTCCCGTCGGCGGCGCGCGCCGGTCGGGCCGCGAACAGGGTTGCCACGGCGATGACGGCGAGACTCGTCGCTGAGCGCATGAACTCTCCTTGAGCTGGAATCTCCAGTGTAACAGACGTTCGCGGCTCGCATCCGTTCCGCGAACGACGCGGTGTGTGGGACCGATGGGCCCGTGGGCTGGATGGGTGGGGCCGATGGGCCCGTGGGCTGCGTGGGTGGGGCCGATGGGCCCGTGGGCTGCGTGGGGAGGCCCCTCTCGTCCCCTCCCCACCAAACCCATGGGCCCATCGGTCCTCCGAGCCCCTTCCTTCTCTATACTCTCGCTGGATCGCGTGAACCGCCCCGAGGCCCGGCCATGATCCCTGATGACGATCAGGTCACGATCGGCTTCACCGTTCCGGCCAGTATCTCGGCGATCACTGCCCGGTACGACGTGCTCGCGGAGATCGGCCGCGGCGGGATGGGTATCGTCTACAAGGCGCGCGATCGGCAGACCGGCGATCTGGTCGCGATCAAAATCATTCACCCGATGATCGCCCCGGACCCGCGGCGCGACGAGCGTTTCCGCAACGAGCTGCTGATTGCCCGGCGGATCACGCATCCGAACGTGTGCCGGGTCCACGATCTCGCCGAATTCGGCGGCGTCGCCGTCATCTCGATGGAGTTCGTCGACGGGCGCAGCCTGCGCGACCTGTTGCGCGGCGTCGAATCCGTGTCGACCCGCCACGGACTGAAGATCGTCCGGCAGATCATCGCCGGTCTCGGCGAAGCGCACGCGCGCGGCGTGGTGCATCGCGACCTGAAGCCGGAGAACGTCCTCATCGGCCGCGACGGCACGGTGAAGATCAGCGGCCCTCACACCGGCCGCGACAGAGCCCGACGTCGCATCGCTGGTGGCACATTTTCAGCGATGGCAGAACGGCGATTGGGGAGTGCTCCTCGCGGCGGGGATCGGACTGGCCCTCTTCTTCTTCTGCTTCGCGCGAATCGCCCTCGCGCCGCGCAGCCAGGTGACATTCGACCGGACCGTTCTGAGCCGAATCGCGGAAGAGCACCTGCAGCGGCTCGGCGTAGCGGCGACGGCGTTGAAGCACACGAGCGGCGAAGTCAATGTCGCGGCGTTCATATATCTGGGCAGGCGGTACGGCGCGTCCGTGGCGCGCGATGCCGCGAACAACCCGATTCATTACTGGGTGTGGTCGGTCTCGTCCGACGGCTCGCGTGTCGACGTCGATCACCGTGGCCGCCTCACGCGGTTTGCCCGCCTCGAGACCGTCCCGGTCAATCCCGCAGTCCAATCGTTCGACGATGCTCGACGGCAGGCTGCAACGGCGATCGAGGACTTCTTCGGACAATCGGTGTCGAAGCTGGATCTCGAGCGCGAGAGCAGGGGCGAGGTGTACGGCTTCGCCTGGCGCCGCCCTGAAAAATTCTACGGCCTCCAGGAGCACTACACCGCCAACGTCGATGGCCGCGGCATCTCGTGGCTCGACAGCTCGGTCGAGCTCCCGCCGGAGTACTCCGGCGCATCGTTTCCGTTCGGCGAGGTGACGATGAACGAGTGGGGCTTGCCGATGGCCATCGTCATCGGCATCCTGGTGCCACTGTTCGGATTCATGAACCGCCGGCGCGTGGCGCAAGGCGCACCCTGGCGGACGGCGATCGCCGCCGTCTCCTTCATCGGAGCGGCCGGCTTCGCATCCTACACGACGTCTCGGCCGGAGGGCGTCGGCATAAACATGGCCAGTTCCATCGCGATCGGCCTGCTCTACGCCATCGTCGTCTTTCTCGGCTCGATCGCGCTGGAAGTGCTCGTGAGACGGACACGCGCGCAGAAGCTCGGCACGTTGATCGCGCTCTTCGCGCCGCGGCTCGGCAGGGAGGCGCCGGCGCTCGCCGTCGTCCGCGGTACGTGCATCGGCCTGATGCTGCTCGGCGCGGACACCTGCGCGATCTGGCTGGGGACGACCTATTTCGGGGCGCGGCTCTCGCCGATTTACATCGGGTTGCTCGGCGGTCTGATCAATGGCGTCGCGTGGCCGGTCGGGCTCGTGGTCTTCACGGCCCTGGTGCAGGTCACAGGCATCGGCCTCCTGGTTGCCGGTGCCGGTTCAATCGCGGAGCGGCTGCCGGGGCAGCGGTGGATTGGCGGTGTCTGCGCCGCCGGCCTGCTCGCAGCCCTCGGCATTCGCGACAGCATGGGAACCGTTCTTCCGGCGTACTGGACGTGGCTCGTCCTGTTCGTCGACTACGTGATCCTCGTCTCGGCGTTTCGACGGTTCGACCTGCTCACGGTGTGCGTGGCGATTGGGACGTTCGCGTTCTGGTGGGCGAACTATCCGCTGTTCGTCATGCAGCAGCCGATCGGCGCGGTTGGACCGAAAGGCGGCTTCGTCGTCTGGGGTGTGATGGTTGCGGTGGCGGCCGCCCTCGCGTTCCAGGCGTCACTGCGCCGCGGCTACCGGCGCGTCGCCGCGGCATTCGAATAGGAGTGTGAGACCGATGGGCCCATGGGCTGGGGAGGGAGGGCGACGAGGTGCGTGGGACCGATGAGCCCATGGGCTGGTGGGGGCGACCCCATCGGTCCGACCCAACCCACCCCATGGGCCTATCGGTCCCACACTCTTACTGGCTCTTCACAGTCGGGTATTTGATGCCCAGCTGCTCCAGGTAGTTCTTGTACTTCGTCGCATCGTAGTAGTACTTCTTCATCTCCGGCCGGTACTTCGCCATCGTCTGCTCGTTGAGCCAGATCGCGGGTTTGTCCTCCGGACGAATCAGCGGAATGTATTTCGTGTTCTTCGTCTGCACGTTCCTGAAATAGTCCCATGCCTGGGTCACGAGCTCCGGCTTCATCAGGAAATCGATGACCGTCAGCGCGACGACTTTCGCGCCGGCCTGGATGCCCTTGTGCGCGATTGGCGTCGCCATCGAAATCGCGTTCGCCCAGTTGTGGCCGGGACCGGCCGCCATGTTCGACGGATAGCGAAGCGTGACCGTCGGCACGTTCCACGAGATGTCGCCGATGTCGTCGGAGCCGCCGCCGCGTTTCTCGTCGTCCGGGATCACTTCACGTCCGCGCATCGGCTGGAGCTTCGTCGCCATCCCGACTTCCGGCACCTTCAGCTCGTGCTGGAGCGCTTTCGCCAGCGTCTGATCGGCGTCGGTCCACCCCGGGAGGCCGACCTTCTCGATGTTCGCGTGCATCACCTCGGCGATCGTCTTGTTGAAGTGTCCAGGCCAGGCGGACCCGAGCACCTTCATCGAGACTTCGGTGTCGGTCATCAGCGCGGCGGCTCTGGCCATCTTCTCGCCGATGTCCCACAGCTCCTTGATGTGCGCGTAGTCGGTTTCACGGAAGTAGTACCAGACCGCGGCGTTCGGCGGCACGACATTCGGCTGATCGCCGCCGTTGGTGATCACGTAGTGGGATCGCTGCTGGATACGGAGGTGCTCGCGGCGGAAGTTCCAGCCGACGTCCATCAGCTCCACGGCGTCGAGCGCCGACCGCCCGCGCCACGGCGCGCTGGCGCCGTGGGCGCTCTCGCCCTTGAAGCTGAACTCCACCGAGACGAGCCCGTTCTGGTTGCCGGAGTCGCCCCAGCTGACGCCGAGGTTGTCGCCGACGTGCGTGAAGATCGAGATATCGACGTCCTTGAAGAGGCCGGCGCGCACGTAATACGCCTTCGCGCCGACGAGCTCCTCGGCGATCCCCGGCCACAGCATCAGCGTTCCCTGCAG
>DATFWL010000366.1:0-5743 GCA_035259385.1 Vicinamibacterales bacterium
GCCATTGTCGACGACGTGCCTGCCCGCACACTGCAGCGTGAAGAACGCGCCCTTGGCATTGATCGCGAATACGCGATCGAAGGTCTCTTCGCTGACCCCCGCGATCAAGGGGTGATCCGCCAACTCGACGCCGGCGTTGGCGACCGCGATGTCGAGTCGGCCGAACTTCTCGACGGCGCGAGCGAAGAGGCGCTCGATGTCCGCGACCTTCGAGACGTCCGCCCGGATCGTGACCGCCGCGCCTCCCGAGCGTTCGATCGCAGCGGCCGTGTCGAGCGCGCCTTTCTCGTTGCTCGAGAAGTTGACGACTACGCTGGCGCCGAGGGAACCCTATCGTTCGGCGATCGCCTTACCGATTCCGCGAGCCGACCCGGTGATCAGAGCAACTTTTCCACGGAGGTTCGTCATCGCACGACACGTGCCTCCGGCGACATGTCCGGCTCAGAGCACCATGCCGCCGGACGCTTCGATGCGCTGCCCGGTCACCCAGTGATTGTCGTCGGACAACAGCGAGGCGATCACGGGACCGATGTCGTCCGGAACCCCGACCCGGCCGAGCGCCGTCATCCCTGCGACAAGCTTGTTGACAGCCGGGTTGTCCCGCACGATGCCGCCGCTGAAGTCGGTGGCGATGGCGCCAGGCGCAACCGCGTTGACGGTTATGCCGCGGGAACCCAGTTCCTCGGCAAGGTAGCGCGTGAACACCTCCAGTGCGCCCTTCAACGAGGCAACCATGTCATTCCACCCGCGCCGACGCCGCCAGGTGCCGCAACTTGTCGGGGTTGCGCACCACGTACAGCGCCCGAATGACGTCCCCTTCGATCTCGAACGCCGCAGTCTGCACCGTCCCCTCCGGCGCGTCCACGACGACACCCGGCAGACCGTTGACGATCGCCAGGCGCGTCGTGAAGTCCTTGCGCCACCACTGACCTGGGTGTGGGCGCGCGGCGTTGACGATGAACCGCGCCGCGCGATCAGCGCCATCGATGACGTCGAGCGCGGCCCGCACCTTACCGCCACCGTCCGTCACGACACGCACGTCGCTCGCGAGCAGCCTCGTCAGCGCATCGACATCGCCCGCCTGTGTCGCAGCCATGAATGCGGCTATGAGCTGCGCGTGTTTCGCATCGATTTCACCTGTACGCGACGGTGACACGGTCGCGCCGCGCGGCCGGACGTCGCGCACATGCGCTCGAGCACGGGCGGCAAGCTGTCGGCACGCGGCTTCGGTTCGCCCCAGTGCCGCCGCGACGTCGTTGAATGGGAAATCGAACACGTCGTGCAGCAGGAATGCCGCCCGCTCGAGCGGCGACAGCCGGTCGAGCGTCAAGAGCAGCGCGATGGACAGATCCTCGGCGAGTTCCGTGCGGCTGTCGGGCGCCAGTGTTGCGGTGTCGAGGATGGGCTCCGGCAGCCACGGACCGACGTACTCCTCGCGCCGTGCGCGGGCTGATTTCAGCATGTCGAGACAAATTCTCGTCGTCGTGGTCATGAGAAACGCCTTCGGATCAACCACCTTGTCGCGATCGACGCCATGCCAGCGCAAGTACGTCTCCTGCACCACGTCTTCCGCATCTGCCATCGATCCGAGCATGCGATATGCGAGACCGAGCAGGCGCCTGCGGTACGATTCGAAGCTCTCCGCGGGATTCGACATCGCGCTCATGGAACTCACGTCGTGCGCCGCGGCTCCAAGGCCGTGCGGCAACGGGCCAACGCTAGGCCACCGAGCGCCAGAGCGCCTTGCCCCAGGACGAACGCCGCCGCGCCACCCACGACTCCGTTGCCGGTGCCGGGACCGCCGTTGGCAACAGCCAGGTTGAGCGCGCCATTGGTGAGGGCGATGAGCCCAGCTGACACGGCGGCGACCGCCCCGAGTCGTCCAGAGGCGGTGCCGACGTGACTGAGGGGGCGCGCGAGAATCAGCCCGCCGATGACCACGCCGACCAGGGCCACCAGAGCGCTCGCGGTGCCCCAGAGTCGCCTGGGGGTCAGGCCCTGAACGGTCGTGGCGGCTGGCTCGGATACGTGCGCTGCTACCAGAACGGCATGCACGAGCCCTGCGAACAGGGCGGCTGCAGCCAGCCCGGCGAGCACAACGGCGAAGGTTCGTTTCATAGGTTGATTACCTCGGTTCTGCTATCTCCGACGGTGAGACGAGGTAAGCCGGCGAAATGTGACTAAGCCTGGTCGAGCCGAAGCTTTCAACCCGACGAATGCGTTCGATGTTCTTCATGCGTTCCGCCAGGTCACGACAGGTCCACTCGCTCGAAAAGATGTTGGTACGACACCACGAGCATCCGTTCATCGACACGCAGATCCGCCTCGAATCCCCGGAACAGCCCGAGGTCGACGTACCTGATGCGACCAGGCTCCTGACGTTCGTATCGCTGGCGCGATCGCGAGACTGTCAAATCCGTCCCATTCACATACGCAACATCAAGGGCGAGGCTGGCGTCGCCCGAGCTGAGAAGCCGTCGAATCGGCAACGTGTTGCAAAACGGGGTGACAGAGATGTCCGGGTCTTCGGCCCCATCAAGGTCGGGTCGATTCTGGCCGTTCACGCGCCAGCCGCTACCGTTGCGTTCGAGCGCGAGGACGCGTCGGTCGTCGTCTGCGCCCCACCGAACGACCTGCAGCGACAAGGCATGCCAGTCGCGCGTCAACTGCCAGACATGATCCAGCCGGAAGCCACCGTCCCCAACGCCAATCACCGTCGATACGGCCTGCACACCCGTCACGCCGACGGTCAGCGTCAGGCGCTCGAGGCCTTCGACATCAGTGCGGCGCCAAAAGAGAACCATCGGACTCTCACTCATCAGCGCACTGAAACCCTGCGGGCGCCCATGTTCAGCGCGACAAGGATCATGACCGCGATCCCGGCTGCAACGGTGAACACGGCGCCGCGCAGACCGTTCGCAGTGGCAACCCGCAGCTCCTCGCCTGCGAGCCCGCCGGTGTCCAAGTTCGCCACGAGAACCAGGACAGCGAGGCCGATTGCGGCGCCGACGCCGCTGCCAGTCGACGCGATAGCGGAAGCAACGCCCTGCTCGCTGTCTGAGACGCCTGTTCCCGCTGCAATGAACATCGAGGTGAACACAACGCCGTCGCCGATGCTGAGCGCAATGAGCCCGGGGACCAGGGCGCCGTAGGAACCCTCAGGCGACATCGCCAGACCGAGCACCGCTGCGCCGACGGCGCCGAGAGTCAGCGCGGCGACCATGGTGAGCTTGATACCAAAACGCGTTGTGATGCGACCCCCGAAGGCCGAGCCGGCGACAACCACTGCTGTCGGCAGCAGGAACGCGAGGCCGGTGTCCCGAGCGCTGTAGTCACGCACGTCCTGGAAATAGATTGACAGGAAGTAGAGGACAGAACCGAACGTCGCCGTGAACAGGAAGGCTATTGCCACCGCCGCACGCACGTGGTGATTGGCGAACAGGCGAGGCGGGACGAGAGGGTCGCGGCTGACTCGCTCGATGAAACCGAAGGCCCCTAGCGAGAGAAGGCTCACTGCAATGCTGATGACGATGGCCGGCGAGCGCCAGCCGACCGTCGGACCTTGAACGAGCGCGAACACAAGAAGACTGATGCCCGCAGTCGCGGTGAACGCACCCGGCAAATCGAACCGTCGGTTCGTCTCGCGCTCCCGATCGGTCGCGATCAGCATCAACGCGAGCAACAGCGCCGAGCCGGCCAGCGGCACGTTGACGAAGAACACCGACTCCCAACCAAACGCCTGCGTGAGCACGCCGCCCAGCAACACGCCGACAACGAGCCCCGCCGCGCCCGCGCCGCCCCAGACGGCCAGTGCCTGGTTGCGCTCGCCGCCTTCGGCGAACGTCGTGTTGACGAGCGACAGTGTGGCGGGAAACACCAGTGCCCCGCCGAATCCCTGTACAGCGCGAGCCCCGAGCAGCGCCGCTGGAGTCGAGGCAAGGCCGCCGGCGAAAGAGGCGGCCGCATAACAGGCAAGGCCCGAGACGAACGTCCGTCGTCGTCCGAGCAGATCCGCGGCGCGACCACCGAGTAGTAGAAATCCGCTGGATGCCACCGTATAGACACTGATCACGGTTTGCAGCGTCTGTGCGGAGTAGCCCAGCTCGCGCCCGATTTCGGGCAGCGCCACCACGACAATGTATTGATCGAGTGAGACGATCAGCATCGCGAACGCCAAGAGCGCCAGCGTCGCCGCTTTGCGGTACCGCGCTTCGTGATCCGAGCGTTGTAGTCGTCCCACAGTGCGCATCAGTCGGAAACAATCACCGCCCGCCGGTCATGACCATGCTGTATGCGAGAGCGACCAGGCGCCGGCGTAAAGGTACAAAGCTCACGGCAGGATCGGACATCGGGCTCGCCATTGTCGGAGCGAGGTCAGCAGGCGCGGCGGGAGTGACCCCACCGATGACCAGCCAATGAATCTGATGACGTCGCGCGCTCTGTCTTCAACGTGAGACGAGGCAGGGCCTCGTCATGTGACATGCCACCCATATCACTATCCATGACTGGTCGGATCGCGGCACCAGCAGATGCGGAAAGGAAACCAGAGATGTTGCTGAAGAACAAGATCGCGGTGATCTACGGAGCCGGAGGTGCGATTGGCGGCCCGGCGCATGGTCCCGAATCAATCGGGCGTGATCATGACCGTTACCGCGCTCCTCTCGCGGACCGGCGTCCGCTGGTCGGAGGCTACGGCCCGGCGATGGCCACCAAGGAGGCACTGACTCGAAATCTGTCCGCCGAGCTCGCACCTCACGGCATTCGCGTGGTTGGTCTGCGACCACAGGCCATGCCGGAGACAGAAACGATCAAGGAAGCATTCCAGCCTCGCGCGATGGCATCGGTCATGACCTGGGAACAGTGGCAACAGATGCTGGCAAGCAGAACCCATCCACGGCGGCTGATGACGCTCTCGGAGATGGCTAGCGTGGCCGTTTTCATGGCTTCCGATCAGGCGACCGGGATGACGGGAACAACCGTCAATTTGACCATGGGCAGTCTGGACGACTAGCGGCTGAACGCACGCACACATGGATCCTCGCCGTCGTGACGACCGTCGTCAGAACCGTTCGCACCGCCGGTGGCCCCGGCGTGTGCGATTTGCGGCGCGTTGCAACCTGAACCCCATCGACGTTCGATAGAGATTCAAGCCGACCTTCGCGCGGCGATAGAGCGCCGCCGCGTACTCGTTCGGGATCTGCTCCTCCTCATAGAACGCTTCGGGGTGTGGCTCGAGCCGAAACCCTTCCACGTGCCGTACAGCCCGAGATCGCGCGATCCAATCGATCGCCGGCGTCGCGAAAGATGTAACCATGTGATAAAAATGGCGTCCCGAAGCTCATCCCTGAGGAGTCCGCTTTGCCGCAGGTCGGGTCGTTTCCGAGCAAGCCCGCGCAAGGCCGGATCGTCGGTCCGGCAGCCGCCGCGCAAGCGACTGCCCTCGCGTCGAAGCTTCACGTCCTCTGCTTGACACGACCGATCCCACGCTCCGCGAGGCAAGGTCCGCGATGAGCCGATCGTGGCTCGATGGAGCCGGCTTGGATGGCGCTCCCGAGGACTTGTGGGAGGACGGCGACCGCAGATTCTGCAAGATCTGGCGAGAGAGCACAGATGGGATGCGCCACCCCTATCTGGCAGTGCTTCCCGCGACCGACCCTCCAACGCGCGGTTGCCTCCGTCGCCTCGAGCACGAATATGAGCTGAAGGAACACGTCGACGCCGGCTGGGCGCTGCGGCCGCTGGA
>DATFWL010000367.1:0-28990 GCA_035259385.1 Vicinamibacterales bacterium
CTTCAACTGGCAGACCGACTACGTGTTCAAGCAGCCTCTGAAGCTGCCGAAGGGCTCGAAGCTGCACGCCACCGCGTGGTACGACAACTCCACCGCGAACAAGGCGAACCCGGATCACACCAAAGACGTCTGGTGGGGCGATCAGACGTGGGAAGAAATGATGTACACGGGACTGACGTTCTCGATCGACGCCGCTCAAACGTCGCAAACGGCGCAGCAGCGGTGAACACCGAAATTGAGAATTGAGAATTAAGAATTAAGAATTCGTGGAGGCCGCGGGACTTCGTCCCGCGGCCTGTTTTTTTTGGCGGTGATCGCCGTCGTCAAGAAGCCAATGCTCGATGGTCGATGCGCCGCTACGGCTTGGCAGGTTTGGCGCGCAGCACGCCGACCTGCAGCAGCACGCCGGTGAAATCGTAGACCCTGCGCTCGTGGGTGATGAGACCGTTCTCGTCGACCTGCACCCAGGTGACGGTGAGCATGTCGAAGTGTCTGTTGGTGCCAGGGAGGCCGAAGAAGTCGTCCATGTGAGTGCCGCCCACCTTGATGAAGATCGCGACCTGCGGCGGGTCGATCAGAATGCCTTCGTTCGAGAACGTCATGTCGGGAAACGACTTGAACAACGCGCGATAGGATTCCTCGATCTCCGCGAGCCCTCGGCGGGTTCCGTACATCGGGCTCTCGACGACGGCATCGGACGTGTGAAGGGCGAGCAGCGTGCCGATGTCGTGTCGCTGCCATGCATCGACGGTTTTCAGAGCAATCGACTTCAGATCGGCTCGCGTCAGCTGCGGCATGACCGGTCCTCCTCGACAGAATCGGCGACTCCGTTTCTCGGACCCGCCGCGGCGAGCGATGCACGCTCGCGGTGATGGCCGATCGGCGCCGAGTATACTCCTCCACCGTGACGCGGAGAACGGCGTGCACGCTGGCGGCCGGCGTCGCCGCGCTCGCTGTCGCGGGCGCGTTCGCGGATTCGCGCGACGCCTTCGCCGTCGGCGTCCTGCGGCGCGACGGCATCGTGCTGCCGTTCGCGGTGTTCGACGGAAAGCGGTGGAACGCGCCCTGGCCCGACCCGGCCAACGATCTGACCGTGCCGATCGACGTGCGCGCGGTTCCGAAGCGATGGTGGGGCGTGGGTGCAGTCCTCGACCGCTGGGAGGCGATCCTGCCGCTCGGCCCGCGCGCGGTCCGCGTCCTGCAGCCTGACTGGGTGGACATCGCCTGTTCCCGCTACGTCGGCCTGAAGACCGACTACCAGTCGCTGCAGCCGCCGCCGCCGCGCACGGTTCAGCCGTATCCGAAGGAGGGCCTCGCAATCTCGCCGCCGCACCCAATCGAGCGTGTCGAGATCGTGTCGCTCGCCTCGAACGAGATGCGCGCCCTGGTGCCTGTCGTGCACGCCTCGTTCAACCAAGCGGAGCGCGAGGTCGAGAGCCGCTTCGGCCATCCGATCACGCGTCGCGCGCGCGAAGGCATCGCCCCCACGCTCGAGGCGGTCTACGCGTACGGTGACGCCCCTCGTCTCTACTATGTCGAGGCGATCCGGCCGTACCGCCGCCTCGGACAGTCGGTTGACGACTGCACCGCGATCGGATCGGGAACTGGCTGGTTCGCCCGCGACGCGGGCGGCGTCCGCGCGGTGACGATGGTGGTCGACGTGCTGAACTGCAATCGTGAGGCGGCAAGCTACATGTTGCCGCTCGGCGTGCTGAAACTCCACGATCACGTGTACTGGCTCGCGCAGTTCGCGGGATGGGGGCACGAGCGCTACGTCGTGCTCGACGTGAAGAACAAGGCCGTGGAAGTCGTCGTCAACAAGTGGGGCGGGGCATGCTGACCCGCGATGGACGTTGAGATGAGGAGCACGACGCGCGGGATGCGGGCGGCGATCGGCCTGGCGGTGATGGTGCTGTCGGCTGCCGCGGCGCTCGCCGACGGACGCAGGCGCCAGCCGGTCGAGCCGTTGTGGGACACCGGGACCTTCTCGATCCTCGGCTTCGATCCCGCGACCGGCGAAGTCGGCGGCGCCGTGCAGTCGCGCGTCTTCTCGGCCGGCAACGGCGTTCTCTGGGCCGACGCGGACGCCGGCGTCGCCGCCACGCAGGCAATCGTCGACGTCGGCTACGGGCCGCGCGCGATCGAGCTGCTGCGCCGGCACGTGGCGCCGCCGGCGATCATCGATCAGATTCTGAAAGAGGATCAGGACCCGCTGCCCGACGCGTGGTCGAAACAAGGGCGCCAGTTCGCGGTGATGAACCTCGAGGGCGAGTACGCCGCGCACACGGGACCGAAGGCCACCGAGTGGGCCGGGCACAAAGGCGGCAAGTTCGCGACCGCGCAGGGGAACATCCTCGCCGGGCCGGCTGTCGTGGACAACATGATCGCGGCATTCGAGCAGACCGAAGGGCACCTCTCGCAGCGTCTCGTCGCCGCGCTCGAAGGCGGTCAGGCCGGCGGCGGCGACAAGCGCGGGCAGCAGTCGGCGGCGCTGATCATCGTGAAGAAGAACTGCGGCGTCTGGCTGCACAACGACACGGTGCTGCGGCTGCAGGTCGACGACAGCGAGACGCCGATCGCCGAGCTGAAGCGGCTGGTGGAGAAGTGGAATGAACGGCGGCCGCGCGCTGTGACCCCGGAATGTCGGTGAACCCGGGCAGTCACAATTAGGAATTAGGAATTAAGAATTAAGAGTGCGTTGCAAAATGAGCTCAAGGCGGGTCCTGTCCGCGAACAGCCCCACCGGGTGCTCGCCAGAAAAGCGCTGGTCACGGCCCACGGCTCCGCGCCCGGCGGGGCGGCCCCGTTCGCGGCCACCCGCGAGCGAGCTCATTTTGCAACCTGCTCCACGAATTCGTCGCACGCGCCGCCATGCCGACGTTCTCGCCCAAAGTCACAATTCTTGATTCTTACCTCTTAATTCCTGATTACTCCGCGCGTGCGCGGAGCAGCAGCACGTGCGCGCGCGACGCGGAGCTGTGCACGACTTCGATCCCGTCCCGCATCAGCTCCTCGCCCCGGGCGCTGCCCAGCGCGCCGCCGTCGAGCGACAGCACGTCGTAGACGGCGCTGCTGATGAGACCGCGCGGGTGGACGAGGAGGCGGTCGTCGCACATCTCCCCCTCGAACGCGAAGATCAGCGCGGTCGTGTCGTCCCCCGAGATCTCCTGAAGCGCGTCCCACCCGCTGACGTCGTACGGCGCCTGCAGCGTGAGCAGTGATGCGTTCGCCTCTGCGACGATGTCGCGGTAGGCCTTGTATTCGGCGATTTGCAGCGTCAGCAGCGTCGCGGTGTCGTCGTCGAGCAGATCGGCGCGATAGGTGAGGCCGAGCACGCCGGCGCCGCGGCTCCGCGTGAGCAACGCGAGATCCTGCGCGCCGGCGATCGGTTCGCCGTCGCCGTCGATGAGGAACGACAGCAGGTAGGGCGGCGGAAAGGCGATCGTGAGCCCTTCGAGGTTGTGCCGCACATGCGCGGCCGGCGCCGTGCGATCGTCCATCCACGCCGTATCCGTGTAGGCGAGCATGCCGAAGTCGATGCGCGCGCCGCCCCCCGACACGTTCTCGATCAACAGGTCAGGGTAACGCCGCCGCAGGTCGTCGAGCAGGCCGTAGAGCGCCTGCACGTGCGCCAGGTTTCCGTCGGCGGCGCCGTGGCCGTGCCCCTGACGGTTGCAGTTCAGCCAGAAATTGTTGTCCCACTTCAGATAGTCGGGATGGATCTCGTCGATGAGCGCCGTCAGGCGCGTCAGCACCCACTGTCGCGCCTGAGCGCCCGCCAGGCACAGCTGCGCGGTCTGCTGCGCGCCGTAGCTGCCGTCACGCGTCGCCAGCCACGCTTCGCGCGCCAGCCCTGGTCTTTCGACCGTCGACAACGCGACGCGCTCCGGCTCCACCCACAGACCGAACTTCATGCCGAGTCCGTGCGCGTAGTCGGCCAGGCTCGCGAGCCCCGACGGAAACCGATCCGGATCGACGGTCCAGGAGCCGAGGCCGGAATCGAAGTCGAATTCGCTCGTCTCGCCGGCGCCGACGTACCAGCCCGCGTCGAGCACGAACAGCTCGGCCCCGAGCGCCGCCGCGCGATCCATCTCCGCCACCATCGCCTCCTCGTTCACCGTGGTGCCGTAGACGAACCACGTGTTGTAGGTGACGAGCGGCGTGAAAGGACGTCCGCGCCTGACGCCCTGGCGCACGAACTGGTGAAGCGCGCCTGAGGCGTCGGTCTCGGCGGGCCTGGTCAGGCCGAAGAAAGAGTGCGGCAGCTCGAGCGGCCGTGATGGCGCGACGGTCGTCGTCACGCCGGGAAAATCGAAGCGGAGCTGGAGCCGCTCGCCGGCGCGCGAGAGGTCCGCGCGCCACGCGCCCGACCACATCAGCCCGCTGTAGAACTCGTCGCCGTCGTGCTGCACCCAGAGGAGCGGCACGAAGGTTTCCGATGATCGTCCGCTGGCGCCGAGCTCGACGTGGTCGTCCGCCTCGACATCACGATCGGCAACCACGAACGCGTCCTCGACCGAGCCGCCAGCCGCATCGCCGCGCAGCCCCCCGAGCCATTGCAGGTGGCCGGGCTGCATGGCCATCTGCAGCGCCGCAAAGTCGCTGATTGCCGTGCCGTCGCCGCCGGTGCTCGTGATCCGCGCCCACGTTTCGATTGTCGGCGAGGCGCTGTAGCAGGCGTAGACGCGGGCGATGTGCAGGCGCTGGCCGCGGTGCTCGAACAGGAACGTCAGCTCGACGCCGAATTGAGTGGTTCGCGTGGTCGCGCTGACGAGCGTCGCCGCGCCGCTCGACGTCAGCGCGATCCGCTCGGTGCCGGCCGTGAAGCCGCCCGCGGCGGCCGGCCCGATCTCCCAGGCGCGGCCGGTCGCCGGGTTGAAGAGCCGCTGCAGCGTCAGCGTCCTCGTGGAGTCGAAGCCGACGACGAGCTCCACCTGCGCGCTGCCGATCGACCAGGTATCACTGCCCGGCGCGTGGGCCACGAAGGCGTCTGCGACCGAAGCGACGATCGGCCCGCGGTCGGCCGCGAAGGCCGTCGTGCCACACGCGACGATGGCGGCGGTGGAGAACGCGTGCCGCACCAGGAAGAGCGCGCGGCGAGCGCGGCGACGCGGCGATGCGCTACCGGGCAAGCGGAGGAAATGTTAACCCGGCGATCAGGCGCGCTCTTCCCAGATCTGCGCGAGATGGACGATCACCTCCACGGCCTTCTCCATGTCCTGCACGGACACCCATTCGACGCGCGAATGGAAGTTCTGTTCGCCCGCGAACAGATTTGGCGTCGGCAGTCCCATGAACGACAGCCGTGATCCATCGGTCCCGCCACGGATCGGGTGCGAGCGCGGCTCGAGGCCGGCCCGCCGGATCGCGTCCCGTGCGTAGTCGGCGATCTGCGGATGGCGGTCGAGGACTTCACGCATGTTGCGGTAGGACTCCTCGACGGAGGTCTCGACGCGGCTGCCAGGGTGTTCGGCCGCCGCCTCGCGGGCGAGGCGCTCGACGAGCGACTCCTTCTCACGGAGCCTGCCGGTGACGAAGTCGCGCACGAGCAATCGCACCGAGGTGCGCTCGACGCCGGCCTGGACCACGTAGGGGTGCAGGAAACCCTCGGAGCCGTCGGTGGTCTCCGGCGACAGCGCATCCTTCGGCAGCCGATCGATGAACGTGGCCGCCGCCTTGATCGCGTTCACCATGCGGCCCTTGGCGTAGCCGGGATGCGTGTTGAAGCCATGGAAGGTAACCGTGATCGCGTCGGCCGAGAAGCTTTCGACTTCGATTTCGCCGCGGCGCCCGCCGTCCATCGTGTAGGCGCAGGTGGCGCCGAAGCGGGCGACGTCGAAGTGCAGGGTGCCCCGGCCGATTTCTTCGTCCGGCGTGAAGGCGACGCGGATCGGGCCATGCACGATCTCGGGATGCGCGACGAGGTGCGCCGCTGCAGTCACGATCTCGGCCACGCCCGCCTTGTTGTCGGCGCCGAGCAGCGTCGTCCCCGATGCGGTGACGATATCGTTGCCGATCTGCTCGGCGAGCAGCGGGATATCGGCGACGCGCAGCACCACGGCCGGGTCGTCCGGCAGCACGAGGTCGCGTCCGTCGTAGGCGCGGTGAACGATTGGCGTGACGCCGGCGCCAGGCATCTCCGGCGACGTGTCGACGTGCGCGATGAAGCCGATGGTCGGCACGTTGTGCTTGCGCGTCGTCGACGGAATCGTCGCCATGACATACCCGTGCTCGTCGATCGCGGCGTCGTGCAGTCCGAGCGTGCGGAGCTCGTCAACGAGATCCCGCAGCAGCACCAGCTGCGTGTCCGTGCTGGGATACGTCGTCGAGCGTTCGTCGGACTGCGTGTCGTAGCGAACGTAGCGCAGGAATCTGTCGAGAACGGAGAGGGGACGGTGCTCGGGATTCGGGATTGGGGATTCGGGATTCGTTGGGATTGGGGACTCGGGATTTGGGATTGGGGATTCGGGATTCGTTGCAGACCGCTGTTCCGCTGCATTCTCGTCTCGTTCAGCAATCCCCATTCACCTGCTCCCGCGCGCAACCGAACCCGGAACCGAGAACGGAGAACCAGAACCGAGAACCAGAACCCCCGAATCCCGAATCCCCAATCCCGAACGTCAGGGCAGGACCGGGCCCAGCGCCTCGATGAACGTCGCGTGCAGCAGACGTACGGCCTCATCGATCCGCGCCCGATCGATCATCCAGGTGATGCGGAAGGACGAGGTCGCGACGCCGTCTGTCGCGATGCCGGCGCCGTCGAGCGCCGCCGAACCGCGCCGCAGGTTTTCGAACGACGCATTGATGCCGGCGCCGACGACGCTGATGGCGCCAACCGTGTCGGCAATGCCGACGCCGCTGCCGAACCTCGACGCCAGTGCGGCGCGCAGACGCGCTTCCTCATGCAGATTCTCACGCGAGATCACCAGGGTGAGGGCGTCGCCGGCAACGTGGAGTTGCTTCCCCGACACGCGGTGCCGGTCGAGCACCTCGAGCAGCGCGAGCCGCTCAGGCGACGGCCGCACGCGGCTGACGTCGCCGCCCTCGGTGGAGGCCTGGCGATCTGTAGAACCGTCGCGCTCCATCGACAGCACGATGACGTCCTTCTCGCTCGCGACGCCGACAACCGTGCCGGGCATCCGCGGCGGATGTCTCCGGACGACGGTGCCATCGGCCGATGGATCGGCGCCCGGCAGCGGGCCCTTCGTGGCGCGCGCGTAGATCGCGATCCCCTTCTCCTTCGCGAACTCGACCGCCTGCGCGTTCAGCACCTTTGCGCCCGATTCCGCGAGCTCCTGCGTCTCCTCGTACGAGAGCGTCGCGATGCGGCGCGCCGCCGTGACGACGCGGGGGTCGGCCGTGTACACGCCGTCGACGTCCGAGCAGATCTCGCAGTACTCCGCCCCCAGCGCCGCCGCCATCGCAACCGCCGTCGTGTCGCTGCCGCCGCGGCCGAGCGTGGTCACGTCGCGGCGGTACGACATGCCCTGGTAACCGGCGATCACGACGATCTTGCCGCGCGACAGCTCGTCCTGCACCCGAATCGGACGCACTTCGATGATGCGCGCGTCCGCGTGGCGATCGTTGGTGATGATGCCGGACTGGCTGCCGGTGAAGCTGACGGCGTCGCCGCCGAGCTCGCGGATGGCGATCGACAGCAGCGCCATCGAGATCCGCTCGCCGGCCGTCAACAGCATGTCGAGCTCGCGGCGATCGGGATTCGCCGACACCTGCTTCGCGAGATCGAGCAGGTCGTCGGTGGTGTCGCCCATCGCCGACACGACAACGACGACGTCGTGGCCCTCGCGCCGCGTCCGCATGACACGGTCGGCAACCTGCTTCAGCCTGGCGACGTCGGCGACGGAGGAGCCTCCGTATTTCTGGACGACGATGGACATGGCGCCTTCGCTGTCCCTCACCTTACTCGAATGTAGCGACCACCGGCGCGTGATCGCTGTTCCCCACGTCTTTCTGCACCGGACACCCGGTCGCGCGCCGGGCCAGCTCCGCGCTCGCGAACACGTAATCGAGCCGCCAGCCGATATTGCGCTGCCGCATGTTCCGCCACGGCGCCCACCAGGTGAACAACCCGTCGTTCTCGGGATCGAACGCGCGGCCGAGATCGACGTATCCATGGTCGATGATCCGCTCGATGATCGCCCGCTCCTCCGGCAGCTGGCCGATCGCGCGCGGCTTCCGTTCCTTCGGATGCACGTCGCGCTCGCTGCGCGCGACGTTCATGTCGCCGAGCATCACGAGCGCGTGTCCGCTCTGCGCGGACGACGACGCGTAGGCATCCATCGCGGTGAGGAACTGCATCTTGGCCGGAAAATCCTTGCCGCCGTTCGGCACGTACACCGACGCAACGGTGACCTCGCCGAGCGGCGTCGTCAGATCGACCGTGACGATGCGGTTCTCGTAATCGAAGGCGGGATGCGCGAAGGCTGGCCGATCCGGTGCGAAGGCCTGGCTCACCCAGAGCGAGACGCCGGAGTAGCCCTTGCCGCCGTGCCAGTAACACCAGTAGCCCTCCATCTCGCAGAGAGCCGCTGGAATCTGATCGGTGGTGGCCTTGATTTCCTGCAGGCAGACGACGTCCGGACGCTCCTGCGCGATCCACTCCTGAACCTGCGCCAGCCGCGCCCGGATGCCGTTGACGTTCCAGGTGGCGAGCTTCAGAACCTTGCGTGCGCCGCCTGACGCTCGGGTCCCGGAATCGCCATGAGGTCGGGATGGGCCGCGATGTGGGCCTGGACGATCGCTTCAGCCTGGGCCATGGTCTCGGCATCGCCGTTGCGATAGATGGCGTTGGCTTCGATCAGATCCTTCTGATGCGCGGGCGTGGCGTCCACGCTCTCGTAAATTGCCGCCACCGGGCACGCCGGGACGCACGCGCCGCAGTCGATGCACTCTTCCGGATGGATGTAGAGCATCGTGGTCTGCGCGAACTCCGCTTCGTCCTTGCGCGGGTGAATGCAATCGACAGGGCACACATCGACGCAGGCGGTGTCCTTCGTTTCAATACAAGGGTCAGTGATGATGAACGGCATGCTCGCGTAGTCTCCTTCGTTCAGGTGGGCCTGAGCCGACGGATTATACCGCGAGCGGGCGGGGCGGCAAGTCCGCCGGATGCCCGACGCGTGAGAACCGTCCCGCTGTCGGCCGTCACGGGTCGAGCGTGAGAAACATCATCGGCGCCGCCGACTCGTTGTAGCCCATCGCTTCGTAGAGGCGCTGGCCGTCGCGGCTCGCGTTGAGCGCGACCGACCGCACCCCGTTCGCCCGGCACCACTCGTGGATCGCATCCATCATCAGCCGGCCGAGGCCGCGGCGACGGTGCGCCGGCTCGGTGTAGACGTTGTAAACGAATGCCAGCCGCTCGCCCGGATAGCGCGGCCCGGGCGGCCACGGCACGACGGTGATGCCGGCGCCGGCGGCGACCTCTCCCGTATCGGTTTCGACCAGCCAGGCACGGTACGCGCCCGACGGCATCAGCTGCGCCAGCCATGCGCGGAACGCCGCGTCGAGCGCGACCGCGTCGAACACGGAGCCCATGTCGGTGAACATCGCGAGGCGATGGTGGACGAGCGTGTCGGCGTCGGCGAGCGTCGCCGGACGCAGCGTGTACTCCGGGGCCACGGCCGCGAATTATACTCAGCGGATGTCGCACCCCACTGAAGCGAGACGCGGACCCGAACCGCCGGACCTGACCGAACGCGGCGGGATGAAGAACGGACAGCCGCAGCGATCCGACGCACGGCTGTTCATGCAGTTCCTGGCGTTCGGCGGCTGCGCCGATGCCGTGCCGCTGGCCGATCATCTGTCGCGCGCGAAGATCGCCGGCGTCCTGTACGAGGACGTCAACGATCCGCGCGGCATCGGCCTGCTCACGTTCAGCGACGATCCCGACTTCTTCATCGATCGCGTCCGGCCCGTGCTCAACGGACCGGGATTCTCGGTGCTGGTGCAGAAGCCGGAGTACACGATGCTCGGACGGACCTACTCGCTCGGCTACGAGCCGGATCTCGAGGACGTCCTGATCCACCGCCCGCAGCGCACCGTGCTGAATCCGCTCTGGAAGTGGTCGGTCTGGTACCCGCTGCGGCGCAGCGGCAAGTTCGCACAGCTCCCCGTCGACGAGCAGCGCGTCATCCTCGCCGAACACGGCGCCATCGGCATGTCGTTCGGCGCCGGCGACTACGCCCACGACATCCGCCTCGCGTGTCATGGCCTCGACAAGGACGACAACGACTTCGTCGTCGGACTGATTGGCAAGCAGCTGTATCCGCTGTCCGCCATCGTGCAGACGATGCGGAAGACGCAGCAGACGTCGTTGTATCTGGAGCGGCTCGGTCCCTTCTTCGTGGGCCGCGCGCTCTGGCAGAGCGCGCTCTAAGTGGGAGCGTGGGACTGATGGGCCCTCAGGGTGTGTAGGACCGATGGGCCCATAGGGTTGGTTGGGGAAGACCGATCGGTCCGACCCCACCCAACCTATGGGCCGACACACTCACACTCCTTCTCAGTGTGCGACGGCACGGACGATGATCTCGGCGAGTCCTGCGAGCGCGAGGCCGATGTACAGCTGCGAGCGCTTGAACATCAACATGGGGCACCTCCGACGCGGTGTCAGGGCAACGGCAATGCCACGGCGGAGGAGTCCGGAGGTGCGCGCCAGTTTCGCGCGGCTGCACGGTTCGTCTGCGCTTACACGTTTGATCCGCGTGTGCCACTACGAGAGATCACTGTCAAGAACGTCACTGTCGCGTTAAGTCCGCTGTCTGCGCGAAGGATGGGGGCTTGCGGTGCTTTGTTGCCTGCTCGTACGCGTAGGCAATCCTGATCAACGTCGGCTCGCTCCAGGCGCGGCCGAAAAATGAAATCCCGACCGGCAGCCCCCGCTCGTATCCGGCTGGCACCGTGATGTGCGGGTAGCCGGCGACCGAGGTGACCGTTGACGGCGCGTCGGAGTTCGCCAGGGAACTGTCGCCGTTGACGAGATCGGTCAGCGACGCGGGCGCGCCGGTGGGAGCGACGAGCGCGTCGAGTTTGAACTTCGTCATCACCGCGTCGATCCCGAGCTGACGCGCCTGCCGCCGGTTTTTCGCGAGCGCGGCAACGTAAGCCGGTGTGGTCAGCGGTCCTTTCTTCTCGGCCATCGTCATGATTTCCTGGCCGAAGTACGGCATCTCCTGATCCCTGTGCGCGTCGTTGAACCCGATCACGTCTTTCAGCGAATGAACCGGCGACGCCGGTCCGAGCCACGTGAGGTACTTGGCCAGATCCGCCTTGAATTCGTAGAGGAGCACTTCGAATTCGGTATCGCCGAAGGATCCGAGCGTCGTGATGTTCGCCGGGTCGACGATCACCGCGCCCTGCTTCTTCATGTCGGCGATTGCCGCCTCGGCGATGCGATCCGCGGCGACGCTGTAGCCGAACAGCTTGTTGCGCACAACGCCGAGCCGCGCCCCGCTCAGCCCGCTCGCCACGAGCGAGCGCGTGTAGTCCGCAGCGGCTGGCCGGCGCGTGGACCTGGTCGCGGCGTCGGCGGAGTCTGCGGCGGCCATCGCGGCGAGCAGCGCGGCGGCATCAGCCACGGTCCGTGCCATCGGCCCCGCGGTGTCCTGGCTGTGGGCGATGGGAACGATGCCGGTCCGGCTGAGCAGGCCGAGCGTCGGCTTGATGCCGACGAGGCCGTTGCTCGTCGACGGCGACACGATCGAGCCGTCGGTTTCGGTGCCGACCGCGGCTGCCGCGAGATTTGCGGCCACTGCCGCGCCGGATCCCGAGCTCGAGCCGGAGGGATTGCGATCGAGCGCATAGGGATTCCGGGTCTGCCCGCCGCGTCCGCTCCAGCCGCTGCTCGAGTGGGTGGATCGGAAGTTCGCCCACTCGCTCAGGTTGGTCTTGCCGAGGATCACCGCCCCGGCCTCTCGGAGCCGCGCGACGATGAACGCGTCCGACGGCGGCGTCACGCCAGCCAGAGCGAGCGATCCCGCGGTGGTCATCATCTTGTCGGCAGTCGCGATATTGTCCTTCAACAGGATTGGAGTCCCGTGAAGCGGACCGCGCACGCGGCCGCTCTTCCGCTCGGCGTCGAGGGAATCGGCGATGGCGAGCGCGTCGGGATTCACTTCGAGCACGCTGCGCAGCGTCGGCCCGTTCCGATCGATGGCGTCGATGCGCGCCAGGTACTTCTGCGCGATCGAACGCGCGGTCTCCTGGCCGTTCTGCATCCGCTGCTGCAGATCGGCGATCGTCAGCTCGTCCAGATCGAAGCGCGTCGCCGCGGGCGTCTGCGCGCGAACCACCGCGGCGGCGCACAGCGCCGCGAGCGCGATAATTTTTCGCATCCCGGGATGATCCGCTTATTTGTGCGATCGCGTCGAGGCGGCGCCGTGAGGCAGGGCCTGAGCGATGAAGGCTTCGATCTCGGCGGCCGGCCGGGCGCCGGACGATCGAGCCACTTCCTTGCCGCCCGCGAACACCGCGAGCGTCGGGATCGATCGGATGTTGGCGCGGTCGCCGAGATCGGTGAGCTCGTCGGTGTTCACCTTGACGACCAGCACTTTGCCGGCCAGCCGGGCAGCGACTTTCTGCAGCTCCGGCGCGACGAACCGGCACGGGCCGCACCACGGCGCCCAGTAATCGACGACGATCGGAATCGACGAGCGGGCGACCAGCCGATCGAAGTCGGCCGAGCTGTGCAGCTCGATTGGAGCCGACGGCGGCGGCAGGTTGTCCTTGCACTGGCCGCAGCGGACGGCGTCGTCCAGCCGCTCGTACGTCAGCCGGTTCCGCTGACCGCATTTCGCGCACGCGACCACGAGTCCGCGGTCGTCCATCACGACTGCACCGGCCATCTCAACTCCGTTTCTTGCGGCTCGCCTTCGATTTCGTCTTCGGCACGGGAGTCGCCGTTATCTTGCCGGTCGATGCAATCGCGTCGCCGAGAAGCGCGACCGTAATCGCATAGGAATGGGAGCAGTTGTATTCGAGGATCGCGTCGTAGTTCGGCGTCACCAGGAAGTGGCGCGTCGAGCCGGAGACGAGCGACGCGGGCACATCACTCTTCGGCAGCGGCTTGCCGCCTGGCAGGCGGACGCCGAGCTGTTGCCAGGTCGCGAGCGGCTGCGCGATCGTCATGTTGCGGATCGCCTGACAGCTGCCGCTGCGCGGCGCCACGTCGCTGCGGATGTGCTGCGCGACCTCCGGCGTCAGCTTCACTTCACGACCCCACGGCGCCTCGAGCGTCCAGCCCCGCCCGCTCAAGTAATTCGCGATCGACGCGAAGATGTCCGACGGCGTGGACCAGATGTCGCGCCGCCCGTCGCCGTCGTAGTCCTGCGCGTACTGCAGGTAGCTGGACGGCATGAACTGCACCTGGCCCATCGCGCCGGCCCACGACCCCTTGAGATGGGCCAGGTCGGTGTCGCCGCGGTTCAGGATTTCGAGCGCGTCGAACAGCTCGCCGCGAAAGAACGTGGAGCGCCGAGGATCCCACGCGAGCGTGGCGAGCGCGGACACCGTCGGCCGAACGCCGCTGAAACGGCCGTAGTTCGACTCGATGCCCCAGATTGCCGCGATGATGCGGGGTGGCACCCCGTAGGCGCTGCCGATTTCGGTCAGCAGCTCGAGGTTGCGCGTGTAGGCGTCGCGTCCGCTCGCGATCACCCTCGGCGTGAGACGTCGCGCGATGTAGTACTCGAGCGAAAAGACCGTCTCTGCCTGCGCGCGGTCGCGTTCGAGAATCACCGGGAGCGGCTCTTCGACGCCGGCGAGCGCTTCGTCCACGATCTCCGTTCTCACGCCGCGCGCGATCGCTTCGGCGCGCACGCCGGCGAGCCACTCGGAAAACGCGGGCCGCGAGTCCTGGGCCCTCAGCCGGGCGGGCCTCACCGTGAGCGCCGAAGCGACAACGAGCGCGACACCGACGACCTCTGCCATGTGGAGCGGCCCGTCAGGCCGCCTCGGCCGCCATCGCAAGACCGTACGCATGAGCTCAGTTTACCGTGTCAATGGCTGATGCTGAGGGCTAATGGCATAGGGTCAATGGCATAGGGTCAATGGCATGCGGCACCATCCAGCCATCATCAACCATGTGCCATCAGCCATCAGCCATCATCCATTGACAGCCGTCAGTGAGCCCCTACTGGTCCGCCGCCGCGCTTCGGGCGTCGCATCAGCAGGACGAGCGGGATGAGCGCGATGAAGATGACGCCCATCAGCTGGAAAATCCCGACGAACGCCACCATCGCCGCCTGACGTTGCACCAGCCCGAAGAGCGCGGCATACGCCCGCTCGGTCGCCGTGACGGCGTCCGCGCCGGCGGCCAGGAAGGCGCCGCGCATCTGATACATGATCGACTGCGACGCCGGATCGTACGGCGTCACGTTCGACGCGAGCATGGCCGACGTCGACTGGCTGTGCCGCGCGAGCATGGTGCCGGTCGTGGCGATGCCGATGCTGCCGCCGATGTTGCGCATCAGGTTGAACAGGCTGGTGGCGTAGCCCATCTTCTCGCGCGGGATGCGGTCCATCGCGATCGTAGTCAGCGGCACGAACAACAGCGACATGCCGACGCCTTGAATCAGCTGCGGCCAGAAGATGTCCCAGTACCCGGCCTGCAGGTTCAGCCATGACAGCCACAGCAGCGTCAGGCCGCCGATGATCAGGCCGGACGTCAGCAGCTTGCGCGGATCGAACGTGCCGGTCATCAGGCCGGTCAGCGGCATCATGAAGAACGATCCGATGCCGCGTGGCGCCATCGCGATGCCGGCTTGCAGCGGCGGGTAGCCGAGCAGCGTCTGCAGCATGATCGGCAGCAGCACCATGCTCCCGTACAGCACGAAGCCGACGACGGTCATCAGGAACACGCCGACCGCATAGCTGCGTTCCTTCAGCACGCGCAGATCGACGATCGGGTTGGCGGTCGTCAACTCGTGCCAGACGAGCGCGATCAGCGTCACCGCGCTGATCACGGCAAGCATGACGATCAGGTGCGACTCGAACCAGTCCTCCTGCTGTCCCTTGTCGAGCACGATCTGCAGCGCGCCGATGCCGATCGCCAGCATTCCGATTCCCCAATAGTCCACGTGGCGGCTCTCGCGACGCAGGTAGGGCGGATCGAAGATGTACAGCTTCGTCATGACGATCGACGCGATACCGACCGGAATGTTGATGTAGAAGACCCAGCGCCAGCTGTAGTTGTCGGTCAGCCAGCCGCCGAGCACCGGACCGAGAATCGGCGCGACGACGATGCCGAGGCCCCAGAAGCCCATCGCCTTGCCGCGATCCTGCGGCGGGAACGCTTCGAGGAGCACCGCCTGCGACAGCGGTTGCAGCGCGCCGCCGGTCGCTCCCTGCATCACCCGGAAGACGATCAGGGCGGACAGCGTCGGCGCAAGGCCGCAGAGGAAGGACGAGGCGGTGAAGCCGATGACCGACAGCATCAGCAGCCGCTTCCGCCCGAACATGCTGGCAAGCCAGCCGGTCATCGGCAGGATGATCGCGTTGGCGACGAGATATGACGTCAGCGCCCAGGTCGCTTCGTCGATGGATGCCGAGAGCGAGCCGGCGATGTGGGGAAGCGAGACGTTCACGACCGTGGTGTCGAGCACCTCCATGAACGTCGCAAACATCACCGACACGGCGATGAGCCACGGGTTGATGTGTCGCTGTTCGGACATGGTGAGTCCTGTCGCCCCGAGCCCCTACTTCGAATATACCGTCGCGTTCACCGACATCCCCGGTCGCAGAAGATGCTCCGGATCCTGACCGGAATCCAGCACGATTTTTACGGGCACGCGCTGGACCACCTTCACGAAGTTACCCGTCGCATTCTCCGGCGGCAGCAGGCTGAAGCGCGCGCCGGTGGCGCCGGCGATCGAATCGATCTTTCCTTTGAAATCGCGGCCGCCAAGCGCGTCGACGTCGAACGACGCGCGCTGACCGGGCCGCATGCTCTTCAGCTGCGTCTCCTTGTAATTCGCGATCACCCAGACGTCGTCGAGCTGCACGATGGCAAGGAGCGGCTGCCCCTGTGCCACCACCTGTCCCACGTTGATGCCCTTCTTCGACACCACGCCCCGGACCGGCGCTTTGACGACGGCGTATTGAAGGTTGAGCTCCGCCTGGGCGAGGTTGGCGCGCGCCGTCTGGACGTGCGCCTCGGCCGACGACGCGCGCGCCCGGATGGCGGCGATCTGCGACGGCGCCGTCTGCGCGCTCTGCAACTCGGCATGCGCCTGCTGCTCGCTGGCCTGCGCCTGCGTCAGCTTGCTCTCGGCGACGCGAATGCCGGCTTCCGCCTCGGCCACCTGCGACCGGGCCGAGTCGGCGGACGCGCGCTGCGCGTCCGCGGCCGCCGACGTCGTGTCGAACTGCTGCTGCGAGACTTCGTCCTTGGCGAGCAGCCCGCGCAGCCGTTCGACGTCGCGCGCCGCCTTCGTCGCGTTGGCCTCGGCCTCGCGCAGCCGCGCCTGCGCGGTTACCAGCCTCGCGCGCGCGGCCTCGACTTCCTTCTCCGCGGCGGCGACGCCGCTCTGCGCCTGGGTCACCCCCCCGCGCGCGGTCGTGACGTTGCTGTTCGCTGTGGCGGAGGTGATCGGGACGGTCGACTGAGCGGCCAGTGCGCTGGCCTCGGCATCGGCGAGCTCCGCCCGCATCTTGTCGACCGCCACCTGATAGTCGCGCGGATCGAGCTCGACGAGGACCGCTCCGGCCTCAACGAGCTGGTTGTCATCGACCAGCAGCTTGGTGATCGTGCCGCCGACCCGTGCGGCGATCTGCGTCACGTGGGCATCGATCTGCGCGTCGTCGGTCGTCTCCCGGCCGGCGGTCAGGAACAGCCACAGCGCGACGCCGCCAGCCGCCAGCAGCGCGACCAGGATGCCAATTCGCACACGCGGCTGGGCGAACAGCGAAGGCTTGTCGACGACGACCGTCTCCTCGGCCATCAGCGTGGACCTCCGAGAAGCTGCCGCAGCGCTTCCTGCGAGGAGCCGAGGCCGCGGACCAGCGCGCCCTTCGCGAGCGCGTAGCCGTACTGCGCCGCGATGAACTGCTCGCTGGCCACCGCGACGGCATCCTGCGCCTGGACCACTTCGATATTGCTGGCCACGCCGGCGGCGAACCGATCGCGCGACTGCGTCAGCTGTTGCGCCGCGAGGTCGCGGGCCTTTCCGGCGACGGAGAGCTGCTGGGCCGTCGCCTCGATGTCGAGATAGGCGCCGCGCACTTCGTAGTAGATCGACGCCTTCAAATCTTCCGCTTCGGCGCGGCGGTTCCGCAGATCCGCGTCCGCCTCGAGGAGCCGTCCCTTGACGCGGTTGCCCTGGAAGATCGGGACGTTGACGGCGCCCATCACCGCGTAGGTGGCCTGCGCGTCTGCCACGGCGAGGCCGATGGCGCCGTAGTCAGCGGTGACGCGAACCGACGGCAGGTTGCCGCCGCGTACGGACTCACGCTCGGATTCCGCGCTGCGGATCCGCTCGAGCGCGGCAAGATAGTCGGGCCGCGTCCGGTAGGCCAGTTCCACCGCCGACTCGAGTGACATGTCGCTCGCCGGCAGATCCGGCAGCGTCGAATCGAGCGCGAACGGTTGTCCGAGCGGCAGCCCGATCGCGCGCGCCAGCGACAGCTTGGCCTTCTCGAACTCGTTGACCGCGATGGTCGCGCGCTGCGTCTGGGTGTTCAGCTGCACCTCGGCACGCAGCACGTCGATCCCGGCGATGACGCCGCTCTGTTTCAGGTCGAGCGCCTGGTTGTAGAGGGCCTGCGCGGTCTGCTGCTGCGTCCGCGCCGAGTCGACGCGCGCCGACGACGCGAGCGCCTGAATGTAGAGATTGCCGGCGACATGGATCACGAAGTCGCGGGCGCTCTGGTGGCTGAGCCGCGCGGCCTCGAGGTTGTGCTCCTCGGCACGCTTGCTGTTCAACGCCCCGAGGTCGAGCACCGCCTGACTCAGGTACACGCGCGCGTCGAAGACGTTGAACGGTCCGACGAGCGGCGGGATCCCCTCGAACGGAGTGCCCGGCCCGCCGCTGAATCCGAACGCCGCGAGGTTGAGGATCTGACGCGTCTCGCTGACGCGGCCGTTCACGTTCGGCAACAGCTCGGCGAGCGCGCGCCAGCGCGCGCCCTGCGCGCGGCCGAGCGCGTCCTCCGCGGTGAGCACGCCGAGGTTGTGCTCGAGGGCGCGGACAATCGCGTCGACCAGCGAGATCGTGACCACCGTGCCGGTCGACGTCCCCGTTGGAACGCCGCCAAGAAAGGTTCCCTGCGGCAGCGGCGCCTGGGGCGCCGGCCGCAGCGGCGGAGTCGTGAACGTCGGCGGTGGCGGCGTCTGGCCGGCGGCGAGGGTCGGGAGCAGAAGCGCAGCGCCAAGTACGACGACAACGCGAGGAGTGCAGAGCAGATATCGACGATTGTTCATATCGCAATCATCTAGAGTACTACGAATCTCCACTGCTTCCAGGCCGACCTCGCGCACATACGCCGCCGTCTAACACTGAACATGCGCTCGCGGCTACCTCTGCTGATCATCACCGCCGCGGCTCAGTTCACCGCGGTCGCCGGCACAGCGGTCGCGCAATCGGCGCTGTCGGGCGAGACCATTCGCATCACTCGCGCCGCCGGCAGCATCACCATCGACGGCGACCTCAGCGACGAAGGATGGCGCGGGGCGGCGCCCGTGACGCGCTGGTACGAGACGCAGCCAGGGGACAACACGGAACCGGCCGTGCGCAACGTCGGCTACCTGACCTACGACGATCGATTCTTTTACGCCGCCTTCGAATTCGACGATCCGGATCCGTCCAAAATCCGCGCCCCTTATGCCGATCGCGACAACATCGGCAACGGCTACAACGACTACGGCGGCGTCGTCGTCGACGCCGGCAACACCGGCCGGACAGCCACCTTCTTCGTCGTCACACCTCACAATATCCAGTACGACTCGGTCACCGACGATGCCTCGGGCGAGGATTCGTCGCCTGATTTCTTCTGGGAATCGGCTACGAAGATCACCGATCACGGCTGGACGCTCGAGATCAGGATCCCGTTCAGCTCGCTTCGCTATCGCCAGACCGACCCGCAAACGTGGCGCATCCTGCTGTACCGGAACTACCCGCGCGACTATCACTATCAGTTCTTCTCCGCGCAACTGCCGCGCGGCGGCAACTGCTTCATCTGCCGGTCGAACATCCTGGTTGGCCTCGAGCGTCTCCCTGCGGGTGGACATCTGGTCGCTGCGCCGTATGTGAGTGCGAGCCTCGACGAGCGACCGACCGGTGATCTCGGGTCGCCGCTCGTCGCCGATCGCGTGAAGCCGCACGCCGGCTTCGACGTGAAGTACACGCCGACGGCAGACAATGCGATCGACGCGACGGTGAAGCCGGACTTCTCCCAGGTGGAATCGGACGTCGCGCAAATCTCGGCCAACGAGCGATTCGCGCTCTTGTATCCCGAGAAGCGGCCGTTCTTTCTCGAAGGCGTCGACCTGTTTCAGACGCCGATCCAGGCGGTCTACACACGGACGATGACCGCGCCGCAATGGGGCGGACGACTCACCGGGAAGAGCGGTGGCGTCCGCTACACGGCGCTGGTCACCGCCGATGCCGGCGGCGGGAGCGTGATTCTGCCGGGACCGAATGAGTCGTCTCTGGCGCCGCAGGACTTCACGTCGACCGTGTTCGTCGGCCGCGCGAAGCGCGAGATCGGATTGTCGTTTGTCGGCCTGCTGCTCACCGATCGTGAGGGGCGCGACGAGCCCTTTCACAATCGCGTCATCGGACCGGATTTTCAGTGGCGTGCCTCGGCAAGCGACGTCGTGACCGGTCAATGGCTGGTGAGCCACTCGCAAACGCCGGATCGGCCCGATCTGGCGGACGAGTGGACGGGGCAGTCGTTCGGATCGCACGCGGGCGCCGCGCAGTGGGACCACAACACGACGCACTACGACGCGTCGCTGCAGTACAGGGACGTCGGCAGCGACTTTCGCGCGGATGTCGGTTTCGTGCCGCAGGTCGGCTACCGCGGAGGCGTCGGGAGCACGGGATGGACGTTCCGGCCGACCGGTTTCGTGCGGCGGCTGCGAATGTTCGCGAACGTCGACTACCAGGAGGACCGCCGCGGCAGCCTCATCAGCCGCAGCGTCTTCCCGGGTGTCGGCATGGACACGCGGTTCAACGGCTTCGTCCAGTTGCGCTACATCGACGATTTGATTCGAGCGGGCCAGAGCCCGGTCGGCCGGCGTCAGTTCGGCTTCGTCGCGCAGTTCAGCCCGTCGCGGCGCGTGACGAAGGTCGCGGTGGACGGCACCACCGGACAGGAGATCGATTTCGCCAACGGGCGTCCCGCCACGGGGACCACGGTGAACCTGAGTGGGCAGTTGAACCCGACCGATCACCTCGATCTCGCGATCGTGCAGAACCAGCGGTGGGTCGACGTCGATGCGGACGGGACCGGCAGCGAGCGGCTGTTCATCGCGCGGGTGTCGCGCCTGCGGAGCACATACACCTTCACCTCGCGCCTCTTCGTACGCGGCATCGCCCAGTACGTGTCCACCGATCGCGCGCCGGCGCTGTACACGTCGGTCGTCGCCCCGCACTCGGCGACGCTCAGCGGCCAGATGTTGTTCGCGTACAAAGTCAATTGGCAGTCGGTGATATTCGTCGGCTACGGCGACGATCGCGAGCTGAGCGATCTCGAACGGCTCGAGAAATCGGCCCGGCAGTTCTTCGTGAAGGTGTCGTACGCATTTCAACGATAGGCCAGGCAGGTCAGGCAGGTCAGGCAGGTCGGGCAGGTCTGGCAGGTCTGGCAGGTCTGGCAGGTCGCGTAGGTCGGGTCGGCCGGGGGGCGACTGACGACTGGCGACTGACGATTACCCAAGCTCTTTGTACATGACCGTCGCCGGCTCGAGCTCCGGCGTCAACGAGCCGCGGGCGTAGCGGGGGATGACGCCGAGGGTCGTGTAGCCGAGCGACTGGTACAGCCGCTCGGCGTGGCTGCCCGTCCAGGTATCGAGCGTCAACAGCGTCCGTCCGTACGACACGGCGAGCGTTTCGAGCGCGATCATCAGCGCGCGTGCGATGCCGTTGCGGCGCGCCGACGGATGGACGAGCATCTTCAGCACTTCCGCGCGATGGGTCTGATTGGGTGGAGTGGCGCAGTCGAGCTGCACTGTGCCGACGATCCGTCCGGCGCGGCGCGCGACCAGCACGTGCCGGGTGCGGGCGCGCACGCCGGGGAGCACCCTGTCGATCCAGAACGCGCGCGCTTCGTCGATCGAGAAGGGCACGACGAAGCTCACGCCGGCGCCGTCGTGCACGACCGCGTGCAACACGTCGGCGAGCGCGTCGAGGTCGTCGTCCAGCAACGCCCCCGATCGATCGGGACGCCATTCTTCGATGGGACAGGCTGTCGCAGTCATGGCGCACTCACGGGTGGACGATCGCGACGAGGTACCGCGCCTCGCGCCGGCCGGTGGAGTGAAAGCGCGTCGAGCCGGTGAGCACGTAGCGCAGGCAGTCGCCGGGGCGCAGGCGGAACACCGCGCCCTCCACTTCGAGCACCAGCGCACCCTCGATCATCCAGAGGTGGTGTTCGAGTCCCACGACCGGCGACGCGTCGAACGAGACCGACGACCCGGCGGGAATGTGGACCTCCACCAGTTCGCCGCGCAGTCCGGCCGCCGGCGGCGACACCGCGCGGCGGCGATACCCGCTGTCGGGATCCGTCCATGCGGCCTGTTCGGCAGCCCGGAGCACGCTGGGCGGCCGCGTTTCTGCGTCGGCCATGAGCCGTGACAGCGTCCAGCCGTAGACCGTGCACAGTTTGCCGAGCATTGCCGCGGTCGGGCTGAGCTCCGCCCGTTCGAGGCGTGACAGCGTTGCGCGGCTGATGCCCGTGCGATCGGCCAGCGCGTCGAGCGACCACCGGTGCTCGCCGCGCAGTCGCGCGAGCCGCTGCGCCATCCGCCGTTCGATCGTCCGGGTTGGGGCGGGTGCGGGAGTTGCGCTCATCTCTGATACGAGATGCTATCTCCAATGAGAGATACACGGCAAGCGCCGTGATCGGCCCGGATGGCCCTTTGCCGGCAGGCGTGCGCGGCGCCGAGGGCGCTTGACGCGTAATTACACATAATGTATAAAACTGTGCGTATGAACCGCGCAGTGCTGGTCGCGATCCTGTACGCCGCCGATCGCTGCGCGCCCACTGGAGCAGAGGATGACTCACGAGGACTACCGCCGGGCGCTCGAGGCGGCGGCGCGGGAGTACGAGGCGCTCGGCGAGAAGCGCCGCGAAATCGACCAGCGGCTCGCCGAGCTGACGCAGTCGATCGCGACGCTGTCGAAGCTGCTCGGACTCACGCCCACCGTCCCGATGGGGCTGACCGACGCCGTCCGCCTCGTGGTGCGCGGCGCCGGCGTGCCGATGACGCCGATTGAAGTCCGCGACCGGCTCGCGGCGATCGGGTTCGATGTCTCGAAGTACGTCAACGACCTGGCCGCGGTGCACACGATCCTCAAGCGGCTCAACGAGGCCGGCGAGCTGAGGTTCGTCCCGCGCGCGCCGGGAAAGCACCAGTACATCTGGAACCGGCCGGTGACGCCGGTCGTGCTGACCAGGGACATCGTTCAGCAGATGCACGAGAACACGATGGAGCGCGAGGCCGCCGCGGCGGACACCGAGCCGGAGCCGCCGTCGCCGAGGCGGCGCCCGCGCGGCCGGCAATCTGCGGCGCGCTCGAGGAGCGCGCGATGACGCCGGACCTCGATTGCCGACGCCGCTTCTTCGCCGAGGAGATCGAAGCGGTCGCCAGGCTGCGATCGCCGCGGCTCGTCGACGCGTTTGCCGCCGTCCCGCGCGAACGATTCCTTCCCGCGGGGCCGTGGACGATTCTCGCCGACGGCGCCGAGGGCTACACGATGACCTTGGGACTCCGCCTGCGGCCGACACCCGACGCCGATCCGGCGCGCGTGTATCACAACATCGCGGTCGCCATCGACGCCGACCGGCACCTGTTCAACGGCCAGCCGGCCACGCTCGGGATCTGGATCGACACCCTCGAACTCGGCCCGGACATGCGCCTGCTGCATGTCGGCGCGGGCCTCGGCTACTACACGGCGGTGATGGCGCACTGCGTCGGCCGTGGCGGTCGCGTCGTGGCCTACGAAGTCGACGAGCGGCTCGCGCGGGACGCGTCGCGTAATCTCGCCACCTACGAAACGGTCGATCTGCGCCACGGCGACGCCGGCGGCGCGCTCGGCGGGCAGTTCGACGCGATTCTCGTCAACGCCGGCGTCACGCATCCGCTCTCCAGCTGGCTCGACGCGGTCGCCCCTGGCGGCCGGATGCTGCTCCCGATCACCTCCTCGATGCCGGCCATGGGATCGACGCTCGGCAAAGGCGTCGTCGTTCTGATCACGAAGGAGACGAGCGATTCGTTCAGCGCACGGGTGGTCGCGTTCGTCGCGGTCTACTCCGCGCTCGGCGTCCGCGATCCGGCGATGGACGAACCAATCGGCAAGGCGCTGATGGGTGGGCCCGCCCAATGGCAGTCGGTCAAGCGGCTTCGTCGCGATCCGCACACCGCGGAATCGTCATGCTGGCTGCATCGCGACGGGTGTTGCTTCTCGATGACGTAACCGGCGGCTCTCACGCTCGCTGTGCAGCTAGCCCCTAGCCCCCAGCCCCTCACCCCGAGCCCGGCCCCGAGGCCCGACGCGGAACGGCATCGCGTAATCTAGTGCGATGCCGCACTTATTCGATCCGATCGCCTTTCGCTCGCTGACCCTCTCCAATCGCATCGTCGTCTCGCCGATGTGCGAGTACTCGAGCGTCGACGGGTTCTCGAACGACTGGCATCTGGTTCATCTGGGCAGCCGTGCGGTCGGCGGTGCGGCGCTGGTGATGACCGAGGCGACCGCCGTTGCGGCGATCGGCCGCATCAGCCCGCACGATCTCGGCATCTACGACGACCGCCACGTCTCGGGACTCGAGCGGATCGTACGATTCATCCACACGCAGAAGGCGCTCGCCGGGATTCAGCTGGCGCATGCCGGGCGCAAGGCCAGCGTCGCGCGGCCATGGGAGGGCGGTGGCGGACTCAGTGCCGAGCAGGGGGGCTGGCAGCCGGTGGGTCCGTCGCCGGAACCGTTCGCCGACAACTATCGCGTGCCCTGTCCGCTGAGCGTCGCCGAGATCAGCAACCTGGTCGGGTCGTTTCGTGCGGCGGCACAACGGGCGCTCGCGGCCGGCTTCGACGTCGTGGAGATTCACGGCGCACATGGCTACCTGGTGCACGAGTTTCTCTCGCCGCTCATCAACCAGCGACGCGATGAGTACGGCGGGTCGTTCGACAACCGCGCGCGCTTCGCGCTCGAGGTCGTCGATGCGATCCGGAGGGTGTGGCCCGATCGCCTGCCGCTGTTCATGCGGATCTCTGCGACCGACTGGAAACAGGGCGGCTGGGACGTGGATCAGGCGGTGGAGCTGGCTCGCCGCCTGAACGCCCACGGTGTCGATCTCGTCGACTGCTCGTCGGGGGGCGCCGTCCACGATCAGGAGATCGTCATGGGACCGGGCTATCAGGTTCCGTTTGCCGAGCGCATCCGGCGCGAGGCGGGCGTGCCGACGGGCGCCGTCGGCCTGATCACCGAGGCCCACCAGGCCGATGCGATCATCGCCAACGGGCAGGCCGATGTCGTCCTGCTCGCACGGGAACTGCTTCGCGATCCGTACTGGCCCCTGCATGCCGCGGACAGACTGGACGTCACCGTGCCGTGGCCCCCGCAGTACCTGCGCGCTGCGCATCGGACCACTCCAGCGCGCTGACACGCGGACCGGACGTGGCCATGTGCGTCCGCCACGAAGGCACGAAGCAGATTTGTACAAGACAAACTCCGTGGCTTTGCGTCTTCGTGGTCCCGAGCCGTTCCCGTATCATGCGGACGTGAGGGCGCTGCTGGTCGAAGACGACGCGACGATCGCGGAATTCGTCGTCCGCGGCCTGCGCGAAGCCGGGTTCGCGGTCGATCACGAGGCGGACGGCGAGGCAGGCTTCTCGGCAGCGCTCAGGAGCAGCTTCGACGTCGCAATCGTGGACGTGATGCTGCCGAAGCGTGACGGCCTCTCGCTCATCGAAGAGCTGCGGCGGCGCGGGATCCTGACACCCGTTCTGATTCTGAGCGCCCGACGGTCGGTCGACGACCGCGTCCGCGGGCTGCAGAGCGGCGGCGACGACTACCTGACGAAGCCGTTCGCCTTTGCCGAGCTCCTCGCGCGCGTGCAGGCGCTGGTCCGGCGCGCCACGCGTACGCCGGAGCCGACGACGCTCTCGGTCGAGGACATCGACCTCGATCTGCTGTCACGGCGTGTGGTCCGCAACGGCACGCCCATCGAGCTGCGGCCGCGCGAATTCACGCTCCTCGAGTACCTGATGCGCAATGCCGGCAAGGTCGTCTCCAAGACGATGATCCTGTCGCACGTCTGGGAGTACAACTTCGATCCGCAGACCAACATCGTCGACGTGCTGGTGAGCCGCCTGCGCGAGAAGATCGACCGGCCGTTCGAGAAGAAGCTGCTGCACACGGTCCGCGGCGTCGGCTACGTCCTGCGTCCCTGAGCGGTCGTGGGGCGAGGGCGTGAGCCCGGTGTCTCCGCTCGCGGTTTACTGGTATGGCGACGTTCAAGAACTCACACGAGCCGGGCGCCCGGCCGCCTCTCCTGTTCGGCCTTCGCATCGCGCTCTGGTATGCGACGCTGTTCGTCGCCGGCTCAATCGCGATCGTGCTCCTGACCTACTATGCGACCGCGACCTCGCTGGCGCAGCGCGATCAGCAGATCATCAGGGGCAAGCTCGGCGACTACGCGGCGGCGTACCTCAGAGGCGGAGCCCGCGTGCTCGCCGCCACCGTGAACGCCGAGCAGCAAGCCGCACCCGAGCGCCTGTTCGTGCGCGTCGTCGATCGCGGCGTCGAGTCGATCGTGCTCAGCAACCCGGAAGGCTGGGATCCGGCGAAGCTCGAGATCGTCTCGGCGCGACTCGCGGACGGGACGCTGGTCCAAGTGGGAAAGAGCACCGAGGCCCGCGAGGACCTCCTCGCGCGCTTTCGCGCGACGCTCGGCCTGGTGACGCTGCTGATCGTCTTCGTGGCGTTGACCGGCGGCTGGCTGGCGACGCAGTCGGCGCTCGCGCCGATCCGCCGGCTGGCGTTTGCCGTGCAGCGGATCATCCGCACCGGCCGAACGGACGCGCGCGTCCCGGTCGACCGATCGGGTGACGCGCTGGACGAGTTGACGTCGCTGTTCAACACCATGCTGGACAAGATCGAGGGCCTCGTGACGGCGATGCGCGGCGCGCTCGACAACGTGTCGCACGACCTGCGCACGCCGCTCACTCGCCTGCGCGGCACGGCGGAAATGGCGCTCGCCGGGCCGCCCGACGTCGATCGCTATCGAGAGGCGCTGGCGGATTGCGTCGAGGAGACCGATCGCGTGCTGGTGATGCTGAACACGCTGATGGACATCTCTGAAGCCGAGAGCGGCGCGATGCAACTGCGGCGGGAATCGGTGGCACTCCGCGACGTCGTGGAGCGCGCCATCGATCTCTACCACGACGTCGCCGACGCGAAGGGCGTCGCGCTCGCGGTCGATGCCGCAGACGATGTCGTGGTGACCGGAGACCGCACGCGCCTCGAGCAGGCAGCGGCGAACCTGATCGACAACGCCGTGAAATACACGCTGCCCGGCGGGCGCGTCGACGTCGAAGTGCGTCGAGCCGACGATCGGGCCGTCCTGCGCGTGCGCGATACCGGACAAGGGATCCCGCCGGACGAGCTGCCACGGATCTTCGATCGACTCTTCCGGGGCGACCGAAGTCGCGCCGAGCGCGGCCTCGGCCTCGGCCTCAGCTTCGTCAAAGCCATCGTCGAAGCACACGGCGGAACCGTCGCGGTCGAAAGCGAACCGGGCCAGGGTTCGACGTTTACCGTCTCGCTGCCCGCTGAGGGGACTAGGGGACTAGGGGACTAGGCCCCCCTCACCTTTCAGCGATGTAATGCTGCTGTAACGGCCTGGCAAGGCACCCTGCCGTCTAAGTCCGTAGACTCGATCTCGGAGCGAACGAAAGGACGGCAGAACGTTATGAACGGACAGTTCGACATCAAACAGCGGCTGACGCGCACCAGCGTGGCGGTCGTCGCCGCAGGGCTGCTGGTTGCCGGCGCCGCATGGCACAGCGTGACGGCCGATCAGGCGGCGGCGCCGAAAGCGGCGGCAACCGTGACGACCCCGATCGCGCACGCGATTGCCGGCGGCCGCGATTCCTACGCTGACGTCGTGAGCGTCGCCGCGCCGGCGGTGGTCACCATCCGCACGTCGGGCAAGGCGTCCGTGTCGCCGACGCAGTTCGACGGACAGGAGCCGGACGATCTCTTCCGGCGCTTCTTCGGCGAGCAGTTCGGCCGCGGTCAGCGCATGCCGCGCAGCCAGCGCACGCGCGCGCTCGGCTCCGGCGTCATTGTCACCACGGACGGCTACATCCTCACCAACAACCATGTCGTCGAGAACGCCGACGACATCAAAGTCGATCTCAGCGACGATCGCACGCTCACGGCGAAACTGATCGGCACCGACAAGCCAAGCGATCTCGCGCTGCTGAAGGTGAACGCATCGGACCTCCACCCGATCGCGCTCGGCAATTCCGATGCGGTGCGGGTCGGCGACGTCGTGCTCGCGCTCGGCAACCCGCTCGGCGTCGGTCAGACCGTGACGATGGGCATCATCAGCGCGAAGGGGCGCTCGACGGGCGTCGGCGACGGCGGCTACGAAGACTTCCTGCAAACCGACGCGCCAATCAATCACGGCAACTCCGGCGGCGCGCTCGTCAACACCAAGGGCGAGCTGGTCGGCATCAACTCGCAGATCCTGTCGAGCAACGACGGCAACATCGGCATCGGCTTCTCGATCCCGGTGAACATGGCGAAGAACGTCATGGAGCAGTTGCGCACGACAGGCAAGGTGACGCGGTCGCAGCTCGGCGTGACCGTGCAGACGGTGACGTCGGATCTCGCAGACAGCCTCGGCCTCAAGCAGGCGCACGGCGCGATCGTCAGCAACGTGGCGCCAGGCAGCGCGGCTGAACGCGCCGGCATCAAGCGCGGCGACGTGATCGAGTCGTTCAACGGCCAGGCCGTGCACGACACCAACACGCTGCGCAACCGCGTGGCGGCAGCGGGTCCGGGCACGACCGCGGAGCTCGTCATCGTGCGGGACGGCAGCGAGAAGAAGCTGAACGTGAAGCTCGACGAGGCCAATCCCGACAAGTTCGCGCGCGGCCGCGGCCAGCGCGACGGCGAGTCGGACGGCAGCGATGACAAGGCGGCGCTCGGCGTGTCTGTCGCGCCGCTGACTCCCGAACTCCGTGAGCGCGCCCACGTCGGGAAGGACGCGCAGGGACTCGTCGTCGAGGACGTCAATCCGGACGGCCGCGCGGCCGCGGCCGGCGTGCAGCCGGGCGACGTCATCCAGGAAGTGAATCGGCAGCCGGTGAAGTCGATCGACGAACTGCGCGCGGCGCTGAAGACGACGACCGACCGGCCGACGCTGCTCCTGATCAACCGTCAGGGCAACGACATCTTCGTCACCGTTCGTCCCGCGAACGGTTGATCGAATCGTCTAGGAAATACTGCGGGCCGGGTTCAACGTCCCAGCAGTTCACCCAGCGGCTGCAGCGGTTCGATCTGATCCGCTGCAGCCTTGACCGCGATCATGATCGGGACGGCGAGCAGCAGTCCCCAGGCGTCCCACAGCCACCCCCAGAACAGCACGGAGATGTACACGCCGACCGTGTTCAGCTCGCCGGCGCGGCCGGTCAGCCACGGCGTGATCAGGTTGCTTTCGATCGCCGCGATCACCGTTGCGGCGCCTCCGGCGGCCAGCGATGACTGGACGCTGTGAAACTGGACGAACGCCACGACCGCGC
>DATFWL010000368.1:0-5176 GCA_035259385.1 Vicinamibacterales bacterium
GCCGAGTGAGTCCTTACGGAATCTTGTGTGCACGCTCGCGATCCCGACGTCTTGTATTCATACTCTTCGGCGCCGTAGGATTCGGGCGCCTCGGCGTTCGTGACAAACCGCGTCATCGAGCATCGGGCTGAGCAAGGAGGCATGATGGCTGACGCAACGTCTTTGTCGTTAGCAAAGTTCACAGACGCCGTCCAAGCCGCGGTGAAGGCTGCAGTCCAGAAGCATCCCAAGTTCAAGATGGACGCACCCAGCGCCGTAGCCGTGTCGTATTTGATCCGCGGCATCCCCGTACCGGAGGGGCTCGCGGCCAATGCAACGCTTGCAGAGACGCGAGCGTTTGCGGCAGATATCGCCTCACAACTCGCCAGCAGCCCAGCCGTCGGAGCAGCTGCGGGCGGACGTCCTGCCGAAGCGGTGGTCTACTCCCGCGGCAACCACGTCATCATCGGCATTCCGGCGATCACGGATGTGCTGATCGAGCGGTAACGACGGCGGGCCATGGCGAAGCTTTGTCCAAGCGCGCAGCCCGGCATGGACCAGTGCCGCGTGCTCGGCGTCGTCAGGCATGACGCTCGGCGGCCGTTGCTCGTCTATCTGACGCAACCGATACCGGCCACGGCGGAGGTCCTCGCGATGGCCGCGCCGCTCAAACCCACAGAGATCTTTCGGCTGGCGGCGACCTGCGCCGAGAATCGATGTCCCCATTTCGATGGCGCTGACTGCCGCCTGGCGACACGGATCGTTGACATGCTGCCGGCCGCCGTCGATGCCGCCTCCCCATGCCCCATCCGAAAGGACTGTCGCTGGTACTCGCAGGAGGGATACGCAGCCTGCCGGCGGTGCCCGGAAATCACGACCGTTACCTACGACCTCTCCGAGCAGACACGACAAGTATCCGGGCTCCAGGTCATGACCGACTGAGCGGCTACAGCGCGCTTCGAATAGACGTAGCGCGAAGGCGTTAGCCGAGCGACTATTGCAGTCGCGGCGCGCCGACGCCCGGCTGAAGCCTTCGCGCTACATCGAATCCGAAATGCCGTCGTTGTCGATCCACGCCACACGATCGACGGCAAACCGCGTGCGCCGTCTCAGACACTTCGCGCAAGACGGAACCCATGATCGTTGTAGCGCAGCACCGGATCGAGCTTGCTGCGCAGCGTCGCGCGGCAGATCGTGCGCACGTGACGCCAGGCTCCTCCGCGAGCGGCGCGCCGCACGCCGTGGTCCGGCCCCGTCGGATTCACCGCAGGCGACCGACTGTAGTAATCCTTGTCGTGCCAGTCGGCGCACCACTCGTGCACGTTCGTGGCGATGCCGAAGAGACCGAAATCGGTCGGCTCGCCGAGGGCCACCGGCCACGGCCCCTCCAGTGGCCCCTTGCCGCCATTGGGAATCCAGTCGGGCATGACGTCGCCCCACGGGAAGAGCGCCTGTTGCCGTCCGCGCGCTGCGAACTCCCATTCGGCTTCGGTCGGCAATCGCACCGCGCGTCCTTCCTCGTCGGATCGCCATGCGCAAAACGCGACGGCGTCGAGCCAGCTGACACCGACGACGGGGAGGTCCGGCCGTGCGAACAACGGATGTGACCAATCGCGGGGCGGCTCGTGGTGCGTCGCGTCCAGGAATTGCGCGTACTCTTCTCGCGTCACCGCAAAGACGCCGAGCTCGAAGGCGTCCACGAACACACGATGCGGCGGCCGCTCGTCCTCCTGGCCGCGCTCGGTGCCCATGATGAACCACCCGCCCGGGATGGGCGCGAACGGTGAGGTGAGCGCGAAACGCGAACTCGTCATCGCGCGATCATAGTGCACGGCGAGACCGACCATCGGGCCCGTGCCACGAGCGGAACGTGGTCGAGGTGCCGGACGCGCAGCCCGGGAATCTTCGTGCGCTTGTCGATCGGCTAAGGCCGTGGCCGCTCGTGCAGGATCATCCAGTTGATGCCAAAGCGGTCGCGCAGCTGGCCGAACCGCGTGGCGAAGAACGTTTCCTGCAACGGCATGAACACTTCGCCCCGTTCCGAGAGTGCGGAAAAGATGCGCTCGGCCTCGGCGTCGCTGTCCACACCCAAGGAGAGGTACGCGCTCCGCATCGGCTGTGCGCTCGGGATATCGGCGCCCATGAGCTCCGTGCCGCCGACGGACAGGCGGGCGTGAAGCACGGCGTCCTTCAATTCGGGCTTGACCTTGCTTTGATCGGGCGCCTGCCCGTGGGTCATCATCATCCCGATCGTGCCGCCGAGGTGCTTCTCATAGAAGCGAAATGCCTCGGCACAGGTACCCGCGAAATTGACGTAGGTATACAGTTTCATCTGCTCGGCTCCTCACCAGCCGCGCCGTCGCCCCGGTTCCCTGCTCGGTGTGGTTCGACGGCCGTTTCAGAGAATAGTCGAACAGCCAGGTCGGCGATCGACATCGCTGGAGGCGATCGTCACCGAGGCCTCCGGGACGTCCCGTCGCCGCCGGGCGCGGCTGAGAAGGATCGAAACTAGCCGATGTCGCTTTCCGCACGACGGCCCGCTGCGGCAGGCGTCGAGTGCCGCTCAGTCGTTGTGCGCGTGGAGCAGCCGGTGATGCGTCATGCCGTCCATGTTGTCCTCGAGGTATTCGACGCCGTCGGCCGTAATCGTCAACCCCGAGTCGTCGCCGCGCTGGACGAACTTCTTCTGGATCAGGTACCAGACGGAGAATTCCAGGTGCTCGCGCGGGCGGCCGATCAGCGCCTCGATGTCCAGCATCGACATCGCGGGGGTGCGCGGCTCGGTCCGCCGGCGCGTGTACAGCAGCTCGAGCAGCGTCAGGCGCGCGATCTGTTCGCCGCGGACGTTGACGTCGCCGCCGTTCCTCGATCCGTCGATCAGCTTCCAGCGCTCGCGCCAGAAGTGCTGGTGCACGACGTCGTATTGGGCCCGCCGCTCGGGATCGCTGAGAACCTCGTACGCTTCGGTGAGCTCGCGAAAGCGCGCCGCGTCGCCGGTGTCCTTGTTGTCCGGGTGGAAGCGCTGTGCCAGCAGCCGGTAGACACGGTGGATGGTCTCCGGCTCCGCGTTGGCGCTGATCTGAAGCGTTTCGTAATGGTCGGCCACGGTGTTCTCGTCCTGAGGGGGCGCGTCTCCCCTATCGGCGCGAGCGAAGCCCCACAATAGGTGACGCAGCAGCGGACGGATGCAAGGGCGTGCAGTTGACGCGTACAATGGCGCGCCATGCCTACAAGACTGATGTCGCTGCTGATCTTCGGCTGCCTGGCATTCGCCTCGCCGCTCCTCGCGCAGAGCAACCCGGAGTGGACGCGCCCGTTCCCGCCGTTCCGCATCATCGGGAACATCTACTGGGTGGGCTCCTACGATCTGTCCACGTATCTCATCACGACGCCGCAGGGCAACATCCTGATCAACACCGGCGTCGGCGACACGGCGAAGCAGATCAAGGCCAGCGTCGAACAACTCGGGTTCAAGATCGCCGACACGAAGATTCTCACCGCCACGCACGGCCACTTCGACCACGTCGCAGGCCTCGCCGAGCTGAAACGCATGACCGGCGCGCGGCTCCTCGTGTCGGAGCCGGACAAGGAACTGTTCGAATCCGGCGGCAAGGCGGACTTCCGGTTCGGCGACACGCCCGGCGCCCGCTTCGAACCGGTGACCGTCGACGGGACGTTCAAGGACAGCGATACGATCTCGCTCGGCGGGACCGTGCTCACCGCGCATCATCATCCCGGCCACACCAAGGGAGCGACCAGCTTCACGCTCGACGTGCAGGAGAGTGGAAAGACCTACCGCGTGATCATCGCCAACATGGGCTCGATCAATCCCGGTGTCACGGTGAGCGGCATGCCGAAGTATCCCGGGATCGCCGACGACTACGCGCGGACGTTCAAGGCGCAGAAGGACATGCAGATCGACGTCTGGCTCGCCTCGCACGCCGCGCAGTTCAAGATGCACGAGAAGTACAAGCCCGGCGATCCGTTCAAGGCGGATCGGTTCGTCGATCCGCAGGGCTTCAAGGCTGCGGTCGAGCAGTTGGAGAAGACGTACAAGGACCAACTGGCGAAAGAGCGCGCGGCGAAGTAGCGGTCGCGATCAGTCCTGGAAGATCGCGAAGTGCCACGTCATGTCGACGCGGATGCCCTGGCGCCACAGTTGCGCCACGACGTGCGGCGGCAGCACGACGCCTTCTTCGAAATGGTTGCCGACGCGGAAGTACTGCGCGTTGAGCACCGCGCGCCGTCCCAGCATGAAGCTCATGCCCGACGTGGTCGTCCAGCTCTGATAGCCATTGGCCGGGCCGGTCGTCACCCCGACCGTGCCGGTCGACAGCGTTCCTGCGGCAAACAGTCCCCAGTGCTGCGTCAGGTTGCCGCCGATCCCGCCGGTGAGCGAGTTGTCCAGGACGGGATCGGTGAAGCCTTCGATGAGGCGCACGCTGCGGTCGACGCTCGCGCGCGCCTTCCACGTGCGTCCCATCTGCTTGACGATCGACATGTCGCCGGTCACACGAAACGCCTGGCCGCCGTTGGAGGGCACGACCGACGAACCCGAACGGAACGAGAAGATCGTGCCGCGCTCCTTCAGGGGCCGGCTGAAATCGATCCCGATGTTGATGTCGTTGACGCGCAGCAGCTCGCCCGGCGCCACCTCGGAGTTGGCGATGCGATAGGCGTATCCAGTCTGCAGTGCGAAGTAGCGTGACAGCCGCCGCGTCAACCGTCCGCCAGCCTCCTGCGTCGTCATATCCAGCCCGGTCACGCCGAATCTCGTCGAGCGGACGATGTAGGACGCCTGCATCGCGAGCTTGGGACCGAGCGTCCAGTCCCAATCGAGGTTGGAGTTGAGCATCAGACCCCAGACCGGCGAGTTCGCGAGATCCCCGTGGGACGCCGCCCCGTCCAGCTCCGGCGGAACGGCTGTCCCCAGCAGTCCACCGAACTGGTACGATGGCATATAGCTCACGTTCTGGCTGGTGTGAAACTGCTGGCGCTGTCCGGCCGCCGAAAAATCGAGCTCGCCCATCTGCCGCATCGGCGACACGTCCTGATCCATCCGGCGGACGCTCGACTGACCGCCGAGATCGAAGACCGTGTGCTTGCCGCGAAGGTGGTACGAGAGCGACGTGTCGAGGTACGCCGCAGGCCGCGGGTTCACTGCCGTGTCGCCGTATCGATCGTCGCTCGTGGTCCC
>DATFWL010000369.1:0-3990 GCA_035259385.1 Vicinamibacterales bacterium
GAAGGCCCGTGGCACAAGGTGGATCGCATCTGGACGATCCGCACCGACGGATCGAACCGCCGGCTGATGCACGAGCGGACGATGGACATGGAGATCGCGGGGCACGAGTTCTTCAGCGCCGACGGGAAGACGATCTGGTACGACCTGCAGACGCCGAAGAGCCAGGTGTTCTGGCTTGCGGGCGTGGAGATCCCAACCGGCCGCCGGACGAGGTACTCGGTTGCGCGGGCGGAATGGTCGGTGCACTTCAACGCGTCGCCGGACGGCAAGCTGTTCGCAGGTGACGGCGGCGGCCCGAGAAGCGTCGCCGCGCCGGGCAACGGCCAGTGGATCTATCTGTTCACGCCGACGGCCGACGGCAGGCTGCAGGGCGAGCGGCTGGTGGATCTGTCGAAGCACGACTACCAGCTCGAGCCGAATGTCACCTTCACGCCGGATCAGAAGTGGATCGTGTTCCGGTCGAACATGCACGGCGCCACACACGTCTACGCGGTCGAGGTCGCGAAGACGAGTTCCGGTATGTAAAACGTCTTCCGGCTTCGTGCGCCGTACACTGCAGCGCGAAACAACCCGTAAACCTCCTGCGATCGCGTGACTTAGGGCAGCGTTTCCCGGTTTCTCATAGCGAAACACCTTCCCCGCCGGCCCTTGGTGTTGCCCGCGTCTCGAGCGGGACGCTAGGCTCCGCGGACGCCCGAACGGGCGGCGAAGGAGGGCGCCTTGCACGGTTTCCCGGTTCGCATCTTCGCGCTGGCGTGCGCGAGCCTGCTGATTCCCGCGACCATCGTCTTCAGTCAGTCGAACAAAGGGGCCATCAACGGAACCGTCGTCGATCCCACGGGCGCCGTCGTCGGCGGCGCGAGCGTCGTCATCACGAATCTTTCGACGAACGAGCGTCTCGAGCTGAAAACGTCCGACGCCGGAACGTTCTCGGCGCCGCTGCTCGATCCGGTCGAATACAAGGTAGCCGTGTCGCATCCCGGGTTCCGGGAGGCCGATCTGCCGCGCGTCAAGGTCGACACCGCCACGACCACGAACCTGAAGATCCTGCTGAAGCTCGGCGGGCTCACCGCGGACGTCGACGTCACGGCGGAAACGCCGCTCCTCAACAGCGGCTCAGGCACGCCCGGGCAGACGATTTCGGAGCGGCAGATCGTCGAAATGCCGCTCAACAACCGCAGCGTGCTCGACCTCGCGCTGACCGTGGGCAACGTCGCCGGCGACGCCGGCACCGAAGACCCGCAGATGGGGTCGGAGCTGCCGACGCCGGGGTTCAACCTGTTCGTCAACGGCGGCCGCGCCGGCAGCACGGCGATCCTCGCGGACGGCGCGCGCAACACCGGCGTCGGCCTCGGCCGCTCCGTCGTGACCTTCTCGCCCGACACGGTGCGCGAGTTCACGGTGCAGACGTCGAACTTCTCCGCGGAATACGGACAGACCGGCGGCGGCGTCATCAACATGAGCACGAAGTCGGGCTCGAACCGCTACGAGGGGCTGCTGTACTGGTATCACCGCAACCCCGCGTTGAACGCGGCCCCGTTCACGACGGCGACCGTGAACCGGCCCGAAGCCAACCGGCGCCAGCACCAGTTCGGCATCACCTACGGCGGTCCTGTCGAAATCCCGAAGTTGTACGACGGCCGCAACCGGACGTTCTTCTTCGCCGCCTACGAGCCGCGCTACTACTACGACAGCTCGCCGTTCAACAGCCTGCTCCCGACCGAGGCGATGCGCCGCGGCGATTTCACCAATCTCGTCAGCGTCGCCGGCGGCGTGACGACCAGGGACGTGGCGCAGCGGTTCGGGCTCCAGTTTCAGCCGCTCACGATCTACAACCAGTTCCAGCTCGTCGGCAATCAGCTGCGGCGGATCACGCCGCCGGCCGGCGGGACGTTTCCGGAATTCCCCAACAACTCGATTCCCGCGGCGATGCTCGATCCGATGGCGCAGGATCTCCTCAAGTACCTGCCGCTGCCGGGCGACTACTTCCTCGATACCGACGGCAGCCTGCGGAACTACACCGACTCGAATTTCATCCGGAACCTCGAGCAGCGCCTGACGCTGCGGCTCGATCACAGCCTGACGACAAAGAACCGCCTGAGCGGGCGCTACACGCAGGTGCCGATCCGCGGCGATCGCGGCCGCGGCAATTTCCAGGTCGGACGCGACGAGGTGAACACCGGCGGCACGGATTACAGCTGGTCGAGGCAGGCGCTCATCACCGACACGCACATCGTGTCGCCGGCGATGGTCAACGAGCTGCGGCTCAATTACACCTACGGCCGCTTCACGCGCAACTTCCCGCCGGGCTTCGACGCGATGACGGGGCGCAACCTGTCGACCGAGCTCGGCCTTCCGAGTCTCACGCCCGGCGGCCTGCCCGAGTTCATCACCGGCGGCGGCAGCATCGGCTGGAGCCAGTCGCAGCAGAACGAGAACGCCGAGCACACCTACGGCATCGCCGACACGCTGTCGTGGGTGCGCGGCCGCCAGACGTGGAAGTTCGGCGCCGACCTCCTGCAGCAGCGCCTGAAGACGATTCCGATGTTCGGCGCGTCGGGTGGTCGCTACGAGTTCAACCGCAATACCACGCTCACGAACAGCGCGCTGACCAACGGCACGGGCGGCTACACGTTCGCGCAGTTCCTGCTCGGCGTCTACAACCAGACGACGCTCCGCGACACGCTGATTCCGTACTACTATCAGTGGAACTCCGCCGCCGCCTTCGTGCAGAACGACTGGCAGCTTCACCCCGGGCTCACCGTCAACCTCGGGCTGCGCTATACGCTGCAACTGCCGCGCACCGAAAAGTACGACCGCCAGGGAGCGTTCCTGCTCGATCAGGCGCGTGAGTACCCGCTGTCGCAGCCCGTGACGCTGCCCACGGGCGAGGTGATCACGAAGGCGCTCGTGCCGCCGTTCGGGTATTCCGGCCGCGGCGGCCGCTCGCGCTACATCACGCCGATCGACTGGAACGGCTGGGAGCCGCGCGCCGGCCTCGCGTGGGTGCCCGGTTTCGCCTGGAACCACGCGGGCACGTTCGTCGTCCGCGGTGGCTACGGCCTGTCGCACGCGCCGCTGACCGGCATGGGGCGGAATCCGTCGCCCGATTTTGCGTCCGGCACCACGACCTACGGCTTCAACACCCGCGTCGTCGATCCGACGTACGTGGCGCGCATCTGCTGCAACAAGCCGGCGTGGGTTCCGAAGACGCCCGACCAGGTGCTGAACATTCCGAGCGACGGCCTGGTGTGGCTCGACGGCATCAACATCGCGGCGTCGGCGATCTCGCCGAACGCGCGCGTGCCCGCGACGCACAGCTGGAGCGCCACCGCCGGCTACCAGCTGCCGTGGCACACGATCGTCGAGCTGACCTATACGGGCAGCCGCGGCGTCCACCTGTTCCTGCCGCCGACCAACGCGAACCCGGTGCCGTTCGCGTTGACCGACGCGTACCTGGCGCAGGGCATCAACCCGCTCGACAACGTGCCGGATCCGCTCGGTCGGCTCGATCCCAACGGCGCCCTGCTCACGTTCTCGCAGGGCTATCTCGGCACGACGTATCTGGGGTTCGAAGGGCTCAACGTCATGCTCGACGCGCGCGCCAGCAGCCAGTTCAACGCCGGCACGATCAGCGTGCGACGCACGCATTTCCACGGCGCCTCGTACACGGTGAACTACACCTACGGAAGGAGCATGGACAACGCCTCCGACGCCGGCGGCGTGCGCTTCACCGACTTCAACCCGGTCCGGACCAACGGCCACATCGCGTTCGGCGCGCCGCTCTCGAGCGACTGGTCGGTCTCGACGTTCGACGTGACGCACGCGTTCAGCGGTTCGTTCCTCTACGACTTTCCCTTCGGTCACGGCCGGCGGTTTCTGAGCGATCACGGCTCGCTGGTGCAGGGCCTCGTGGGCGGGTGGAGCCTGAGCGGCGTCGGGCGCGTCCAGAGCGGCGTGCCGCTCGTGGTCGTGCTGCGCGACGACAAC
>DATFWL010000370.1:0-7108 GCA_035259385.1 Vicinamibacterales bacterium
CGTGGCGCTGGCGACCATGCTGCTGGATGCGGGTGCGCGCACCGACATCCGCGATGAATTCCTCAAGAGCACGCCGCTCGGATGGGCGTGCCGCTGGGGACGCGTGGCGCTGGTCGAACTGCTGCTGGCGCGCGGGGCCGATCCGATCGAGGCCGGAGCCGAGCCGTGGGCCACACCGCTCGCGTGGGCCGAACGGCGGCACCATGCGGCGATCGTAGCGAGCCTGCGGCAACGTGGAGCTCACCGATAGTGGCTGCGAATCTTGACGCGAGGCGAGAATCTAAAGGGGACCGCCGAGCCGAATAAAGGGAATTGAGCCAAAATTTCACGAGTTGGAACCGGATGCTCTTCTGGCTCAGGCAAGTTGAGGCTTTGCGCCGGAAAGCTGCCTGATGTGCGTTGCCGAACCAGCGTCGTCGCGTTTTCGTCCATTGCGGGATGCGAGCATTTGCGATCCTGACGGCCGTCTGTGCCTGTGCCGCGTCTGTCGAAGCGCAAGAGCCTGCCAATCCGATTGATTCAGCCGCTGTAGCGAAGTTCGCGAACGAGTTCTTCCCCAGAGAAATGCCACGCCGGCGCATCCCCGGTCTGGTTTTTGTGTTCGTTTCCGGGGGGCGCATCACTCTGGCGCGAGGGTACGGGGCTGCCGAGTTGGAGTCGAGGCGCCCGGTGGACCCGGATCGGACGCGATTTCGCCTGGCGTCAGTTTCCAAAGCGATCACTGCCACAGCCGCACTCAAGCTTGTCGAGGACGGGCGGCTTGACCTGCACCGGAGCGTGAATGCGTATCTTTCGGACTTTCACATCAACGAAGAGCGCGGAACGATCACGCTGCACCACCTGCTCACACACACCGCGGGTTTCGACGAACGTTTGACCGGCATCGCCGCTCGTTCACCTGCAGACCTGCAACCGTTGGCCGTCTACCTGGCTCGGTCAATGCCACCGGTCTTCGTCGAGCCTGGTCGTGTCATCAGCTATTCGAACCATGGTCTTGGGTTGGTCGGGCTGCTTGTGCAGCGGGCGTCCGGCCGTCCGTTTGCCGATTTCGTGCGCGAGCAGCTGTTCGAACCTTTGGGCATGCTGCACAGCGGCGCGCTGATTGGTCCAGTTCCGGATGATCTGGCGGTAGCGTACGAGGTCGCGGATGAACGATACCGGGCTCTATCCCCCGAGTACCTGCAGATAACGCCGGCCGGCGCGTTCTTTACAACTGGAACGGACATGGGCCGGTTTCTGATCGCACACCTTCGAGAAGGAGCGTATCAAGACCGCAGGATTCTGCGACCGGCCACCGTCGCTCTCATGCACGCACAGCATTTTGCGCAGAGCCCGGGCATGCCCGGTTGGGCGTACGGGCTCTGGGAAGACACGAGGAATGGGAATCGCGCTCTCCTGCACAACGGCGGCGGCAAGGGCTACCGAGCGCTCGTGTACCTGCTCCCGGAACGGGATTCCGGATTCTTCATCGCCTACAATCTCGCCGACCGACACGACGAAGGCGAACTCCAGGAAGTCTTCATCACTCAGTTTCGTGAACGGTTTGTGCCTGCGCGCCGGAGCGTCGAAGCCGCATCTGCGGAATCAGCATCAATCGAACGGCTGGTCGGAGATTACGTGTACGTCCGCCGCGCGAGAACGACGATTGAGAGCTTCATTTCAGTCGTCAACCGGGTCGGCGTCGGGATTGGCGAGAACGGCGCCTTGAGCGTGACTGCATTATCTGGTGCCCCCGTCGAGCTGATGCGCGTCGGGCCGCGACGGTTTCGCCGAACCGACGATCGGGGAATGATTGCGTTCGAGCTACCGAGCGAAAGCGGGCCTCAACGACTGCTGATGACCATGGACAGCGGTTTTCCAGCCGTGTACGAACGCGTGTCCCTCGCCGCGAGTCTACGGGTTCAAGTCAGCTGGGTGGCAAGTATGGTCCTGGTCTTTCTTTACGCTGCCGTGTGGCGTCCGATCGCGTCGCTGCGGCGGACACACATGTTGACGAGTGGGGAGATCAGAGGATGGTCGCGATGGCTGGGGAGCGCGGCGAGCGCGCTGAACCTTGTCTTCCTGGTGGGTTTCCCCATTGCATTCCTCGGACGCATCGAGGGCGGTCTCCCTGATTTCGTCTACGGCGTGCCAGTCGCTGCCCGCGTGCTCTTGCTCGTCCCCGTCGTTACGGGGATCGTCGCAGTCGGCACCCTGATGGCAGTAGTCGTCGACTTCCGCAATCCACGTACGTGGTTGCGTCGATTTGCCGACTGTCTCGTAGTCGCCGCCTTGCTATCATTCATCGCGTTCGCATGGTATTGGAACCTGCTTCCGCCCACGCAGGAGTCTTGATGAACGATAGTCACCGTCGCCGACTGCCCCTCGAGGACCGGCCTTCGACTCACTGTGTTCGCTCAGGCCTGGGTGTGACTCGTGCCGGGAAGGCGAGGCCGGAGGCCGAAGCTCGAGTGCCTGAGGACCGCGCGGGTCAACGACCTGAGCGCGAGCGAGGGGAGTTGAGCCGGACAAGAATCGAACCCGGTCGGCAGGGGAGCGGCACATCTTGACGGGTTACTCCTGCATGATCGCCTACGCTTTAGCGCGGACTGTACCGCGGCACGTCATTGACCTTCGCGCGCTGATCGGATTCCGATGGCACCAAGGGCTGTGCGAGGGGATCATTTACGCAAGCCGTATTGAGCACGTCGCGCCGTATACGTGACGTATATGGCATAGCCTTCCTCCTGTACGTCGAGGTGTTGGACTTCGCGGATGACTGCGCACGCCACTACGCGGAGATCAGAGCTGACCTGAAGAAGCGCGGCGCGCTCATTGGCGCCAACGACCGGCTGATTGCGGCACACGCCCGCGCGCTCGACCTGACGCTCGTCACCAACAACACCGCGGAATTCGAGCGCGTCCACGGCCTCGCCATCGAGAACTGGACGACTCCGCCGCGTCGCAAGCGGTGACGGCCGACATCGCCTTGAGACTCGACACTGCGGGCGTTGATCGAGAGTAATCTCGTCCCCGCCGCCGCTGAGCCCGTATAATCGCGTCACACTGGCTCTGACCGTCGGCACGCGCCTTGGCGTTTACGACATCACCGCGCCGATCGGCAAAGGCGGGATGGGGCAGGTCTACCGGGCGACGGACACCACGCTGGGTCGCCAGGTCGCGATCAAGATTCTGCCGGATGCGTTCGCCTCGGATTCCGAGCGCCTGGCGCGGTTCGAGCGCGAGGCGAAGACGCTCGCGTCGCTGAATCATCCTCACATCGCGGCGATCTACGGGTTCGAGAAATCCGGCGGCGTGCATGCCCTCGTGATGGAGCTCGTCGAAGGTGACGATCTCTCGCAGCGGATCGCCCATGGCGCGATTCCGCTCGACGACGCGTTACCGATCGCCAAGCAGATTGCCGAGGCGCTCGAAGCGGCGCACGAACGGGGCATCGTCCATCGCGACCTCAAGCCGGCGAATATCAAGGTCCGCCCCGACGGGACGGTGAAGGTGCTCGACTTCGGACTCGCGAAGGCGATAGAAAATGCCGCGGCGGCAAATGCCCACGCGATGAACTCGCCGACGCTCTCGATCCACGCCACCGAGGCGGGCGTCATTCTCGGCACGGCCGCCTACATGAGTCCCGAGCTGGCCGCCGGCAGGCCCGTCGACAAGCGCAGTGATCTCTGGGCGTTTGGCGTAGTGCTGATGGAGATGCTCACGGGACGTGCCGTATTCATGGGCGAGACGGTGTCGCACGTGCTTGCGTCGGTGCTGAAGAGCGATCCTGACTGGACCGCGTTGCCCGCCGACACGCCCACGCCGATCCGGCGACTGTTGCGACGCTGTCTGGACAAAGATCGAAAGCGGCGGCTCGCAGATGCGGGGGATGCCCGTCTGGAGATAGACGAGGCGCTCGCACCGACCGGCGAAGCGAGCATGACGAGGGTGACGAGGCCGCGGGCGGCATGGCGGTGGGCGTTGCCATTGGCGGTTGCGATCACGCTCGCGATGATCGTCGCGATATGGAGGCCATGGCGAAGTGTGACGCAGCCTGCGCCGTTGCGGCTCAGCGCAGAATTGGGCGCAGACGTCCCGCTCAGAAACCTCGGTTACGGGTCTGCCGCGGTCCTCTCGCCCGATGGCGCCATCGTCGCGTTCGTCGCGCAGAAAAGTCATGATGGGGGCTCTCAGCTCTACGTACGACGGCTCAGTCAATTGCAGGCCACGGCCCTACCGGGGACCGATGGCGCCGAGAGTCCGTTCTTTTCGCCGGACAATCGGTGGATCGCGTTCTTCGCCGGCGGCAAGCTGAAGAAGGTCGCGGTGACAGGTGGCGCCACGATGACGCTGTGCGATGCGCCGAACGGCCGTGGCGGCGCCTGGAGCGAGGACGGCACGATTGTGTTGTCGCCCAACAGCGGGTCGCCTGTGAGTCTGCAGCGGGTGTCATCGGCTGGAGGGACGCCCGAAACGTTGACGTCGCTCGCAGAAGGCGAGGTCAGCCAGCGGTGGCCCCAGATGCTGCCCGGTGGCGCGGCCGTGCTGTTCACGAGCAGCAGCAACCCGGTCGCCTACGACGACGCGAACCTGGTGGTACAACCGCTGCCCACCGGGCCGCGCAGGGTCGTACAGCGCGGGGGCTATTACGGCCGTTATCTGCGAAGCGGCCATCTGGTGTATGTCCAGAACCGAACGCTCTTTGCGGTGCCGTTCGATCTCGCCGGGCTCGAAGTGACCGGTCAGCCGGTGCTCACGCTCGAAGGCGTGGCGTCGAATGCAACCTCTGGAGGCGCGCAGTTTGACGTGTCGGCCACGGGCACGCTGCTGTACATGCCGAGCCAGAGCGCTGCCGACGTTCCGTTTCAGTGGATGAATCGCGACGGGAAGACGACGCTGCTGCAGAACAAGCCCGGTGTCTGGTACAACCCCCAGTTCGCCCCCGATGGCCGCAGGCTCGCCATGAATGTTGTTGACGGACAAAATGACGTCTGGGTGTACGACTGGACGAGAGACACCTTCACCCGCCTGACGTTTGACCCCGCCGACGACAGGAAGCCGGTGTGGACACCAAACAGCGACCGCATCGCCTTTGCCTCAGCACGCGCAGACAAATCGACGTTGAACCTCTATTGGCGGCGGGCCGACGGGACAGGTGACGAGCGGCGCCTCACGGAGAGCAAGAACGCGCAGCAACCTTCCTCCTGGCACCCGAGCGGCAGGTTCCTGGCTTTTGAGGAGCAGAGCCCCCGGACGAACTCCGATTTGATGATTCTGCCGATGGAGGGCGACGAGGCGTCCGGGTGGCGCCCTGGAAAGCCCGCTGTGTTCTTGAACACGCCGTTCGCCGAACACGAGCCGATGTTCTCGCCGGACGGACGATGGCTCGCGTATTCGTCGAACGATACAGGACGCGATGAAGTGTACGTGCGGCCGTTCCCCGGGCCCGGCGGCAGATGGCAGATCTCAACCGGTGGCGGGGTCAGTCCGACATGGTCACGCAGGAAAGGCGAGCTGTACTACGGCAGCCTCAACGGGCAGATGATGGTAGCTCCCTTCACCGTGGAGGGTGACTCGTTTCGCGCCGAGGAGCCACGGCTCTGGTCGAACCGGCATTTTACGTGGCGCGGACCAAACCGAGTGTTCGACCTGCACCCTGACGGCGAGCGATTCGCCGTCTTGCCCGATGAGGAAACCGGCCGAGGCCTGAAGCAGGACCACGTCACGTTCATCTTCAACTTCTTCGATGAGCTGCGACGCATCGCGCCGGCGAGCAAATGAGCACGGTCTTCGCGACGGCCGTTCCCGAGAATCGAAATCGTTGTGGCGCTCGGTGTGGGGAGCAATCCCGCTACGGCGTTGAGATCGACAACGGTTAGCGCTTGGGCTTCGCCATCCTCGTTGGTCCGACATCCGGCCGGGGATCGGCGACGAACCCGTCGCGGTTCGGCATCTTCACCGCGGGCAGGGTGCTGGCATTCATCACGGCATCTTCGCCGATGATGCCGTTGCGACGGCGGCGTTGGGATCGCGTCCGACGATGTGCTCTCCCTCCGACAGCAGCACGCGACCTCCTGGCCACTCCAAGCGGAACACGGTTCGATGCGCCGCGTCCGACGGCACCAATTCTGTTCGAAACCCGTACCCGAACCGGTGGACGGTTCGAACGAATCGCGGATGTCGCCGATCGTCACCGATCGCGCGGCGGACCTCGCCAACCAGGTTCGACAGGTTGGCGTCGACAACGAACGTGTCGGGCCAGAGGCGATCGTGAAGGTCGGATTTCGAGAGCGCTTTCGGTCGGTTCTCGATCACGATCTGCAGTAACTGAAATGCTTTCGGCGAGAGCGGCACCGACCGATTCGCGCGCAGCAGTTCACGAGAATCGCCGTCGAAGACGCATTCCCCGAAGCAAAGCCGCGTCACTTGATTCCTTCGATGACGAACAGATCGGACAGCGTCCGTAGGTACCCGTAGCAGTACGCCGTGCCGTCCGGTGTGATGAACAGGTTGTTGATCGCCTCGAGGCCGACGGTGTCCGCCGCTTTCACCGTTCTCCAGGATCGGCGCAGGCCTGCGACGACATCGATTCTGTCGATGGCGGCTTCCATCATCTGGTAGATCGTCGCCGGGGTATCCGACCATTGCGGCGCGCGCACGACGTAGAGGTAATGCCCGTCCGGACTCCATTGCACCGCCGAATCCTCGGAGGAGAGGAAAGGCAACGGTCGGGCGTCGCCGCCGTCGATCGCAAACAACACGTGCTTCTCGCCGGAGGCGCCCTCGACGAACCGCCCGTCCGGAGTCACCAACGCTTGCGTCCGCCAGCCCTGCAGCCTCAGGGCGCGCCAGCACCCACCGGCCATCAGGAGACAGATCCTCCGGATAGCCATTCGCGAGCCGAACCGCGGCCGAGCCACCCGTGCGGCGAAGATAGATTCCTTGATTGCGCGCTCCGCCCCCGCGCACCTCACCGAATAGCGCCGTGCGTCCGTCAGGCGATAACGCCTCGATTGCCGAGCCATCGTACCAGCTCAGATCGCGATCGGCGGTCTCACCGGGCGCACGACACGCGAAGCCTTCACGCCCGTGATGGCGGACGGCCAGCACTCGGCCGTCTCGAAAC
>DATFWL010000371.1:0-12923 GCA_035259385.1 Vicinamibacterales bacterium
GTCCATCCCTGGAGGAGCATCGGCACGTTGCTGAAACGATACAGGAAGATCTCGTCCTCCTTGTCGAGCAGCTCGTAGAGGAATCGATCGAGCGCGTCCTGCGCCGCCTGGATCTTCGAACCGGCCATGCTGCCGCTCGTGTCGAGTGCGATGCCAAGGCTCACCGGCACGCGATCGGCGCTGAAATGGGTGACGTTGACCGGCTTGTCGTCCTCGTAGACCACGAAGTCGTCCTGCCGCAGGCCGGACACGAATCGGCCGCTGGCGTCGGATACCGTCGCGGTGACGTTGATCAGCTCGACGCCGCTCTTGAAACGGAAGCCCTGATCATCGGGACCAGGCCTCGCCGGCGGCGGCGCCTGCTGCGGCGGCGGCGATGGTAGTGGCTGCTGCTGCTGCGCGTGCAGCGACGTCAGCAGCACGAGCGCGCACAATGCAGCGCCGCACGCGAAGAGACCAGACCGCGAGGCCGCGCCCATGGAGGTCACCTGATTCCGGTTACGAAGCTTCATCATGGTCGTTTGATCGGGTCGCGCCGATCGACGTGCGGCACGATCCGATCGCCGGATCGGAAGCTGACCCGATAACGGCTGGCCGCCACGGCGTCGGGGACCGCGACGGCGAACGTCGCCTCCCCGGCGGAGCGCAGCCCGTCGGCGTCGAGCGCGGCGCGCGCGCTCGTGACGAATCCGCCGTCGGCGTTGAACGCGAACACCACGGCGGTGAGCTGATCGAACGGCGCGCCGCCCGCTGGCGTGCGGACCACGCCGCGCACGACCAGCCGTTCCCCATCGCGCTGGTGTCCGAGTGCGACCAGCTCGAGCGGCCCCGGCTGGGACGGCGCCGCACTCCGATTATCCCCCGAGGGGCCCTGAACGGCGGCGGCCGGAATCGATGTTGTTTCGCCGCTGCGCATGAGCCCGGCCAGGAACAAGGCGCCGGCCACTGCCGCGATGAGAATCGCGGTCAACGCGAACCGGCGGGTCGAAGCCGTTTGGTGCGCGCTCGCAAATAATTCGGCGCCTTCGCGAGACGCCTCTGCAGTACGGAGCGGCAGATCGTCGCTCCACTGCGACGGGCGCGACGGCGGAACGGCCGCAAGCCGCGGCGGTTCGGCGCGGATGGCGACGTCCGTTCGCCGCAACGCGGTTCGCGGTGACGAAGACGCCGCGACGGCGGCCGGTTCGTGAATCGCGGCCGCGAGCGCGGCAATGCGTGCTTCCGAACGCCGTCGTTCCTGCGCGGCGAGACGCCAGGCGATCACGCTCATGATCGCCGCCAGCGCCATCGACGACAGCGTGACGATCAGCAGAAACATCATCGCAGCCGGAACTCCACGGCCACCTCGACGATCACGTCAACCGGCGCGCCCTGACGCCGCCCGGGCGTGAAGCGCCACTGCCGCACCGCCTGCACCGCGCGATCGTTCAGGCCTCCGCCGAGCCCCTGGAGGATGCGCACGTCGCCGACCGAGCCATCCCGCCGCACGACGATCTCGAGCAGGACCTCGCCAGTGACGTTTCGCTGCCGCGCCTCCTCGGTGTAGTCGGCCTTCACCTCGCGGAGCAGCCGCGGCGGCTCGATGCCGCTGCCGGGACGGTACGGTCCGCCTCCCGTGCCGCCGCCCGAACCGGGACCGACGCCGCGTCCGTCGCCTTCGCCGAGGCCAGTCCCCCTGCCGGTGCCGGCGCCACCGCCCGCGCCGGGCCCGTGGCTCTCGGTGTCTGCCGTCGTCTCCGTCAATACGCCGACGCGGTTCCGCGGATCGGCCGGCGCCGTGATGATCGGCGCGACCACGACCGGCAGTTGCTCGGATTTGAGGGGAGGCTCAGGCTTCGGCTCCGGCGGTTTCGGCGCCGGTTCGATCGGCTTGGGCTCCACGCGCTCGGGTATCGGGCTGCTGATCTTTCGCGCGCCCTCGCGGAGCGCCTTCGGCGGCGGCGTTTTCTGCAGCAGTCCGCCGCCTCCGCCGCCGCCACCCGGACCGGGCGTCGCAAGAAACACCAGCCGCATCGGTTCGGCGGGCGTGTCATCGATCCGAAGTGAGGCGGCGCGCGGCGCGAGGTTGAAGGTCGCGACCAGGAGGGCGGCGATCACCGCGATGTGGAGCGTGCTCGAGACGACCAGCGGCAGCCCGCGCGACTGCGGAATGCGGACGAGGGATTGCGGGAGGCGGATCGCCGGCGACGAGAGGCCGGCGTCAGGGCGGGGGGTTCGCTGGACAAGCATGCGGCCGACGCGAACCGCCTCGTCGAATGTCACCAGATCGCGCCCGTCGGCAAGAGCCTGGCGCACCGCCGCCTCCGGTACGCCGGCGGCGCGGGCAATCTCGCGAGGAGAGTAGAGATCGCCGTGTGGAGTTGGGCGCATGAATCCGCCTGTCGGCGAGGCAAAACTCCTGCCTACCAGTTTCGGCCGTTTCCCCTTGGAACTTCGCGGCTTAGCGCCGTTCTGGTGTGCTCCGGGCCGGACACGTGTCCCCTTGTGCAGTCGGGTACGCCGCCGGCTGATAAACTCCGCGCCATGTCATTCCGAGGAAAGAGCGTCATCGTGACCGGCGCGACGAGCGGGATCGGGCGCGCCACGGCTGAGGCGTTCGCACGCGAGAGCGCCTCGATCGTCCTGGTCGGCCGTAATGAAACCGCCTTGAAGGAGGTCGAGGCCGTCGTCCGCGCCGGCGGCGGCGAAGGGGCGGCCTGTGCGGCGGACCTGACGTCGCCGGCGTCGGCAGATGCGGTCGTCAAGGCGGCGCTCGACGCGTACGGGCAACTCGACGTGCTCGTCAACGCGGCGGGCGTCATCGCGAGCGGCACGCTCGAGCAGACGACGGACGCGACGTGGGACGAGATGATTGCGGTCAACCTCTCGGCGCCGTTCCGGTTGATGCGCGCGGCGGCGCCGTACCTGAGAGCGCGGCGCGGCGCGATCGTGAACGTGTCGAGCGTGAACGGACTCCGATCGTTTCCCGGCGTGCTCGCGTACTGCGTGAGCAAGGCGGGCGTCGATCACCTGACGCGCTGCGCCGCGATCGAGATGGCGCCGCTCGGTGTGCGCGTGAACGCGGTGAATCCGGGGGTCACCGTCACTAACCTGCACCGGCGTTCCGGCATGGACGAAGAGCGATACGCCGCGTTCCTCGAGCGCTCGAAGGAGACGCATCCGCTCGGCCGCCCCGGAAAGGCGGAGGAGATCGCGGAGCTGATCGTCTTCCTCTCCTCCGACCGCGCGGCGTGGATGACGGGAGAGACGATTCCGATCGACGGCGGCCGGCATCTCACGTGTGCCCGGTAGGGGCTGGGGGCACGGGACTCGGGGCTAGCCGTCTTTCGGAAGATGTAGCTGGCCCCGAGCTCCCAGCCCCGAGCCCCCGCCCGAGGCGGCGTCACGCGGTTTGATGGCTTCCACGAACGCCAGCCCTTCGCGTTCGCCGATGATTCGGGCGGAGCGGAATCCGCCGGCCTCCATCGCCTTGACAGCATCACCCGACGACACGAACGGGGGCAGGTTCGGCGAGCGGGACAGAATCGCACCGATGCCGGCACGCGGGGCGGCGCCGATCATCACCACGCGGCCGCCGGGCCGCAATACGCGCGCGATCTCGCCGACGGCCGCCGTACGATCGTCGGGCCGCATCGTGCCGAACAGTCCGCCGGTATCGTCGGCGACGACCAGATCGAAGGCGTCGTTGTCGTGCGGCAGCTGCGACAGGGGCGCGACGTCGACATCGACGAGCACGCCTGCGTCGATGCCGCCTTTGCGCGCGCGCTCGGCGGAGGCCTCGTCCGGAACCACCGCGGCGGCGCGACCGGACAGCCCCACCTTCACCGCCACCGCGCCGAGGCGGCCGCCGTGCGCGCAGCCGACCTGCAGCAGTCGATCGCCCATCTTCGGTCCGGCCATGCTCACCGCGAGACCATGCGGGTTCTGGCGCTTCAGGAACATACTCACGCAACAGCTTACACGGCCGCTCGCCGCGGCACCTTCGCCGAGGCGCCGAGGGTCCATTCGGCGCCGCACTGCGAGCTGGCGCTTCGCACGACCGCAATCGCGCGGTATATGATCCGTCGTTCATGCCTACGCCAATGGATATCGCTCCTGCACGCGGCAAGCTCGGCGTGATGCTCGTCGGCCTCGGCGCCGTCAGCACCACGACGATTGCCGGCGTGATCGCCATTCGAAAGAACCTTGCGAAGCCAATCGGATCGCTCACCCAGATGGGGACGATCCGTCTCGGCAAACGGACCGAAGGACGCTCGCCGAAAATCAGCGAGGTCGTGCCGCTCTCGTCGCTCGACGATCTCGTGTTCGGCGGCTGGGACATTTTCGAGGACGACTGCTACTCCGCGGCGCGGACTGCCGGCGTGATCGAACCGGCGCTGCTCGACCAGGTCCGCCCCGAGCTCGAGCAGATCCGCCCGTGGCCGGCGGTGTTCGACAAGCACTACGTGAAGCGGCTCGACGGCCCGAACGTGAAGCGCGGCAGGAACAAGAAAGACCTCGCCGAGCAGGTCGTCAACGACATCCGGACGTTCAAGTCGGCGCACCGGCTCGATCGCCTGGTCATGGTGTGGTGCGGGAGCACCGAAATCTTCATGACCGAGACCGCGGCGCACCAGACCGTGGAGAGCTTCGAGCGCGCGCTCGAGGCCGACGATCCGTCGATTCCGTCGAGCATGATCTACGCCTACGCCGCGATCCGCGAGGGCATTCCCTACGCGAATGCCGCACCGAACCTCACCGCGGACATTCCAGCGCTGGTCGAGCTCGCGGCGCGCACCAGGGCGCCGCTCGCCGGCAAGGACCTGAAGACCGGGCAGACGCTGATCAAGACGATCATCGCGCCGGGGCTGAAGGCGCGGCTGCTCGGCGTGACCGGCTGGTATTCGACCAACATCCTCGGCAACCGCGACGGCGAGGTGCTCGACGATCCCGAGTCGTTCAAGACGAAGGAGGAGAGCAAGAAGTCGGTGCTCGACTACATCCTGCAGCCGCAGTTGTACCCCGACCTCTACGAACACCTCTGCCACGTCGTGCGGATCAATTACTATCCGCCGCGCGGCGACAACAAGGAGGGGTGGGACAACATCGATCTGGTCGGCTGGCTCGGCTACCCGATGCAGCTGAAGATCAACTTCCTGTGCCGCGACAGCATTCTCGCGGCGCCGATCGTGCTCGACGTCGCGTTGTTCCTCGATCTCGCCAAGCGCGCGAACATGCACGGCATCCAGGAGTGGCTGTCGTTCTACTTCAAGAGCCCGGTGCACGCGCCGAGCGTCTACCCGGAGCACGATTTGTTCATTCAGCTGATGAAGCTGAAGAACACGCTCCGGTATCTCAAGGGCGAAGACTTGATCACGCATCTGGGCCGTGAGTACTACGACTAAGCCGAGCTACGGCCAGCCGGCGCTCGTCGGCGGCGTCGTGATGGGCGTGCTGTCGGCGCTGCCGTTCGTGGCGGCTGGCAATCTGTGCTGCTGCATGTGGGTGGTGATCGGCGGCGCCATCGCCGCCTACCTGCTGCAGCAGAATCAGTCGACGCCGATCACGCCGGGGGACGGCGCGCTCGTGGGTCTCCTTGCCGGGCTGATCGGCGCGTTCGTGCAGGCTCTCGTCGCGATTCCGGTCAGCATCGCGGTGGCGCCGTTCGAACGCGAAATGCTCCAGCGCGTCCTCGACATGGCCGGCACGATGCCGCCCGAGATGCGCGACGCGATCGAGCGCTACTCCGGCCGGAGCGGGGAGTTCAACTTCGGACTGATGATCCTCGGCCGCATGGTCGCGCTGGTGTTCGGGCTGTTCGTCGGCGCCGTCTTCTCGACGGCCGGCGGCCTCCTTGGCGCGATCGTCTTCAAGAAGGACACACCGCCCGGCGTCATCGACGTCCCGCCGACGTCGTAGCCGCTGGCGTCGCGAGTCGCTGCGATCGGTAGATCCAGATCCGCCACCAAGACACGAAGACGCGAAGAAGATCTTGTACACAACGATCTTCGTGCCTTCGTCTCTTCGTGGAAGATCCACGTCTCGCAGTGCTTTGCTGTTGACGCGCGGATCGGCGTATTCTTCGCCGCATGGCCGACCCCAAGAGCACCGCTGAGTTCAGCGATCTTCTTCGCGAAGACCGGACGTTCGCGCCGCCGCCGGAGTTTCGGGCGCATGCGGTCGTCAGAGACGAGAGCATCTACGCTGACGCCGAGCGCGATCCCGAGGCGTTCTGGGCGCGGCTGGCCGGCGAGCTCGAGTGGTCGCGTCGATGGGACACGGTCCTGGACTGGCAGCCGCCGCACGCGAAGTGGTTCGTCGGCGGCAGGACGAATGTCAGCGTCAACTGCCTCGATCGGCATGCCCGCGGCGCCCGGCGCAACAAGGCGGCGCTGATCTGGGAAGGGGAGCCCGGCGATCGCCGGACGCTGACGTATTTCGATCTGCTGCGCCAGGTGTCCGCCTTTGCCAACGTGCTCAAGTCGCTCGGCGTCCGCAAAGGCGATCGCGTCGCGGTTTATCTGCCGCTCATCCCGGAGCTGGCAATTTCGATGCTCGCCTGCGCGCGTATCGGCGCGATCCACAGCGTCGTGTTCGGCGGCTTCAGTGCCGAGTCGCTGCGTGATCGCATCAACGACTCGCAGTGCCGGCTGCTGATCACCGCAGACGGGGGCTATCGCCGCGGTCAGATCGTGCCGCTGAAACAGGTGGCCGACGAAGCCGTTGCCGACACGCCGTCAATCGAACACGTCGTCGTAGTGCAGCGCGGCGGTTCGCACATGCCGGTCCACATCAAGGAAGGACGCGATCACTGGTATCACCGGCTGATGCAGGACGCGCCGCTCACCTGTGAGCCGGAGCCGATGGACGCCGAGGACATGCTCTACATCCTCTACACCTCCGGCACGACCGGGAAGCCCAAGGGCATCGTTCACACCACCGGCGGCTATCTCGTCGGCACCTACGCCACGACCAAGTTCGTGTTCGACCTGCGGGACGAGGACGTCTACTGGTGCACCGCCGACATCGGCTGGGTGACCGGCCACAGCTACGTCGTCTACGGTCCGCTGGCCAACGGCGCGACGGTGCTGATGTACGAAGGGGCGCCCGATTGGCCGCAGAGGGATCGCTGCTGGTCGCTCGTCGAGTGCCACGGCGTCACCGTGCTGTACACCGCGCCGACGGCGATTCGCGCGTTCATGCGATGGGGCACGGAGTGGCCGAAGAAGCACGACCTGACGTCGCTGCGCCTGCTCGGATCGGTGGGCGAGCCGATCAACCCGGAGGCGTGGGTCTGGTACTACCGCTTCATCGGCGGCGAGCGCTGCCCGGTGGTCGACACGTGGTGGCAGACGGAAACGGGCGCGATCATGATCACGCCGCTCCCGGGTGTGACGACGCTGAAACCGGGATCGGCGACGAAACCCTTCCCGGGCATTTCCGCGGAGATTCGCAACGAGCGAGGCGACAGGGTGGACGTCGGCGGCGGCCTGCTCGCGCTCACGCGGCCGTGGCCATCGATGCTGCGCGGCATCTACGGCGATCCCGATCGCTACGTGCGGCAGTACTGGGGCAAGTGGGGGCATGGCGTCTACGTCACCGGCGACGGGGCGAAGCGCGACGCCGACGGCTACTTCTGGCTGCTCGGGCGCGTCGACGACGTCATCAACGTCGCCGGCCACCGCATCGGCACGATGGAAGTCGAGAGCGCGCTGGTCGATCATCCGTCGGTCGCCGAAGCGGCGGTGGTCGGGCGGGCCCACGACATCAAGGGCCAGGCAATCGCCGCGTTCGTCACGGTCAAGGAAGGCACTGCCGCGAGCACGCAGCTGGTCGACGCGTTGAAGGAGCACGTCGCGAAGAAGATCGGCGCGATCGCCAAACCCGACGACATCCTGTTCGCCGCCGATCTGCCGAAGACGCGCTCGGGCAAGATCATGCGCCGGCTGCTGCGCGACATCGCCGAAGGCAAGGCGCTCGGCGACACGACCACGCTGGCCGACCCCGCCGTCGTTGCGAAGCTGAAGGCGACCTACGAGGAGGAGTACGGCGGCTGATCTGCCGTGACGCCAGCCGCCGTCGGCTGGCGGCCGGAGTAGCCGTCGACGCGAACGACGCGGTTGCGCCCTTGCTGCTTGGCGCGCTCGACGCCCGATTCCGCGTCGGTGAACAGCCGCTCGCGATCGATCACGTCGCCGGTGCGCGGCGCGACGTTGACGACGGCGGCGCTCAGCGTGACGCGCACCGGGCGGTCGGTCCGGTGATCCGTGAATTCGAGCCGGTCCTCCACCGTCGCGCGCACGCGTTCGGCGAGGTCGGTTGCGGGTGCCACGTCGGTGCGCGACAGCAGCACGGCGATCGCATCGTCGGCATAGCGCGCCACCCAATCGTGCTGCCGGAAGTACTGGCGGATCAGGATGCCGAGGCGCTCGAGAATCCTGTCGCCGACGCCGTAGCCATGTTCCTGGTTGATTGCCGACAGCCGGTCGACGTCGAACAGAATCAGCGACACCGGGTAGCCGTAACGGCCGGCGCGTTCGAGCTCTTTCGCGATCACGGCGTCGAAGAGCGGCCGCGTGTGCAGCGTCGTGAGCTTGTCGACGATCGCCGAGTCGCTGGGCGCGAGCTGGGCGCGCTCGGCATACGCGGCGAGCAGATCGAACGACGCGCGCCGCACCATCTGCGCAACCAGCGGCCACGCCTCGCTCGTCGCGCCGATCGCGTCGCTCAGCGCGAGCTCGTCGAGCACACTCCGCTCGAGCAGATACACGAAGGTGAACAGCCGCCCGGCCGGCAGGCCGCGTTCCTGCGCGATGCGATGAAGCGCGGCGACCGTTCCGCCACGTCCGTCGACGGTGCCGTCGCGAACCGCCATCGTCTGCAGCTCCACCACGACCTCGCCGATCCGGTTGCAGTAGCGCCGTTCGAGCAGCTCGGCGCCGCTGAACGGAAAAATCGCGACCGTGTCCGCCACGATCGCGGCGGATCGATCGCGGAGCGCAGTGGCAATTCTGTGCCGCAGGTCGTCCTGCGCGGGCGTGTTCGCCTCGTGTGGATACCCGGTGCCGCTCGTCATGGGATTCCGCATGTTATCCCGCCGTGCGGGAGCCGGCAACCGCATCACCACTGACTTTTTTGTCACGCGACGAGAACCTGCCCGCTGGCGCAGCGCCGAATCGCGCAACGTTGCGAACGCTGCGGCAGTTCGCTCCACCATTTTCGAAATTGCACGTCGGTTCACATTGATTGACGTACACGCCGGCTCGTAAAATCGTGGCTGAATTTCAGCAAGCCACACGCAGGGGACCCGGAGTGCGCAAGAAGATCGGTGAGTGCCTGATTCAGGCCGGCCTCATCACCGAAGACGATCTCCAGACTGCGCTGGCCGAGCACAAGCGCACCGGGGAGCGGGTCGGGGTCGTCCTGGTGCGCCTGAACCTGGCAACTGAAAAGCAGATCGCCAAGGCGCTGGCATTCCAGCTCGGGTTTCCATACGTCAACCTGGCCGAGCGCCCTCCCGATCCGACCTCTGTCGTCCTGATTCCGAAAGACGTCGCGCTCAAACGCGTCTGCATCGCGGTCGGGTTGGAGAAAAACCTGCTGACCGTGGCGATGTCGGATCCGCTGCTGTTCAGCCTCGTCCAGGATCTCGAGTTTCAAACCGGCTACCGCATCAAGCAAGTCGTCTCGACCAAGGGCGACATCGTCGATGCGATCAACAGGTGTTATCCGGACAAGGCGCTCGCCGTCAGAACCCCGCAGCCGGCCGGCGACCTCGCGATCACGACGACCGGAGCGGCGCGGCCGCGAGGCCCGGCCACCGCCGAGGCGCACACGGAAACGGCGCTCGCCCGCCGGCCCGAGGAAGAGGTCTTCGAGCCGGTCGCCGGGCTGCAGGAACGCAGCGAGGCGGCGCCGATCATCGACCTCGTCGACCTCGTCGTGAAGAGCGCGATCAAGAGCAGGGCGAGCGACATCCACGTCGAACCGATGGAGAAGGGCGTTCTCATCCGCCATCGCCTCGACGGGCTGCTCAAGGAAGTGATGGACCTGCCGAAGTGGGTGCACGAAGGGCTGATCGCGCGGCTGAAAATCATGGCCGGCATGGACATCGCTGAGAAGCGGCTGCCGCAGGACGGCCGGCTCCGCTCGACCGCCGAGGACGGGACCGACGTCGACTTCCGTGTGTCGACGCTGCGCACGCTGTTCGGTGAAAAGGTGGTGCTGCGCGTCCTCGATCATCGCAAGGGCGTGCCGGCGCTCGAGGAGATCGGACTCTCGGCGATCGCGCTCGAAGAACTGCGCGGGTTCCTGCGTCATCAGCACGGCATGATCCTCGTGGTCGGCCCGACCGGCAGCGGCAAGACCACCACGCTCAGCTCGTCGCTGCGGGAAGTGCAGTCCGAGAAGACCAACATCGTCACGATCGAGGATCCGATCGAGTATCAGATCCCCGGGGTGAACCAGACGCAGATCAACGACAAGATCAAGCTGACGTTCGCCAGCGCGCTGCGGTCGATTCTCCGCCAGGATCCGGACGTGATTCTGCTCGGCGAAATCCGCGACGGCGAGACCGCCAAGATCGCGATGCAGGCGGCGCAGACCGGCCACCTCGTGCTCTCGACGCTGCACACCGACGACGCGCCGTCGGTGGTCACGCGCCTCGCCGACATCGGCGCCGAGCCGTTCGTCATCGCGTCGGCGCTGGTCGGCGTGGTCGCGCAGCGGCTGGTGCGGCGGCTGTGCGTGCACTGCCGCCGCCAGTACACGCCGCCGGCGGACGTCCTGCGATCGTTGAACGTCAGCGACTCCGACGCGGCGTCGATCCCGTTCTACAAGGCGATCGGCTGCGATCAGTGCAATCACACCGGCTACCGCGGACGCATCGGCATCTACGAGGTGATGCGGATTACCGACAAGCTGCGGCGGCTGATTGCGGCGCGCGCCACCGAGGACCAGATTCGCGACGCGGCGATCAGCGGCGCGATGGTGACGCTCGGCGAAGACGGCCTCTCCAAGGTCAAGAGCGGTGTCACCACGGCGGAAGAACTGCTGCGCGTCGTTACCGAGGTGCGCGAGATGCGCACGCTGTGCGGCCAGTGCGGCACGGCGGTCGGGCTGGACTTCAATGCCTGCCCGAACTGCGGCAAGCGCGTCGGCGGCGGCTGTCCACACTGCGGCCGTGCGCTTCAGGCGGGGTGGAACTTCTGTCCCTACTGCACGAAGAGCACGGCCGAGCCGAAAAGGCCACAGAAGCGGCTGCGCGATCGCGAGCAGGGCGACGGGCGCGAAGCGCGCCGCGAGCTGCCGGCAGCCAACGTCGCGGAGTTCAAGAAATAGGTGAAGAACTACTACGAGCTCCTCGAGATCACGCCGGCGGCAACGGCCGACGAAGTGAAGCGCTCGTTCCGGGCCCAGATCGCGAAGTACCACCCGGACAAAGTGCAGCACCTCGGCAAGGAATTCCAGGCAATGGCGGCCGATCGCGCCGCCGAGCTCACCGAAGCGTATCGAATCCTTTCGGACGAAGGCCGGAGGGCCGATTACGATCGAGCGTTCGCGGCGGGCGGCGCGCCATCCGCGCCAGCGCCGCCGTCACCGGCCGCCGCGCGCGCCACCGCGTCGGCAGAGCCCTACGTTCAGCCGGCTCGGCGGCCGCCTGTCCCGGAAGGGACTGGGCCGGCCGGAGCGCAGTTCCGCCAGGAGCGCGCAACGCGCGACGAGTTCGTCCGCAAGGCGACAATGGGCCGGCTGCGTGTGGCGCTCGCGTCGGTGGGCGGCACCTACGACGTCGCCGACGCACGCGGCTTCGACATCGCGCTGGTCCCGAAGAAGAAGCTCTTTTCGAGCAACAAGAATCCTCGATTGCTCGGCCGCATCGTCTCGACCGTCGATCGCGAAGCGGTCGCCGACGCCTGGGCGCACGCGGCGAAATGGGCCGGCACCGATGAGGCGTGCGTGCTGCTGATGGGCACGTCGCTCGCGCCGGCAGGCGACCTGGCCACCGAGATCGGAGACCAGCGCAAACGGCACGGCAAGGCGGGTGGCGGAAAGCTCGTGCTGATCCCGGTGGATGCGCGCGATTGGGAGGCCCGGATGCCGCTCGACGCCCCGCCGATTGCGAAGACCCTCCTCGCGCGGCTCAAAAGCGGGACATAATTCGAAGGAACCCGAGCCGCGGCGGCTCCGTATCAGTCTGAAGTGCTATGGCGCTGATTGAAACGGTCGATCTCTGGAAAACCTACGTGATGGGCGAGGAGGAGATCCACGCGCTGCGCGGCGTCTCGGTCCAGATCGAGCGTGGCGAATATGTCGCGATCATGGGTCCGTCCGGATCCGGCAAGTCGACGCTGATGAACCTGATCGGCTGTCTCGACACGCCCACCAAGGGCTCGTACCTGCTGAACGGGAAGCAGGTGAGTCAGATGAACGACAACGAGCTCGCGCGGATCCGCAACGAAGAGATCGGATTCGTGTTCCAGACCTTCAACCTGCTGCCACGCGCCACCGCGCTCCACAACGTGGAGCTGCCGCTCGTCTACGCCGGCGTCGCTGCCAAGGACCGCCAGGAGCGCGCCAGGACGGCGCTCGAGAAAGTCGAACTCACACAGCGGATGTCGCACCGCCCGAACGAGCTGTCGGGCGGCCAGCGCCAGCGCGTCGCGATCGCCCGCGCGCTCGTCAACAATCCCTCGATTCTCCTCGCGGACGAGCCGACCGGAAATCTCGATTCGAAAACCGGCGCCGAGATCATGGGCCTGTTCGAACGCCTTCACAAGGCCGGGAACACCATCGTGCTGGTGACGCACGAGGCCGATGTCGCGGCGTTCGCCTACCGGACCATCCACATCCGCGATGGCAAGGTGGAGGACGACGTGAGGCGGGCCGCGTAGCAATTAAGAATTAGGAATTAAGAATTAAGAATTCGTGCTCGCGTACGACGA
>DATFWL010000372.1:0-9315 GCA_035259385.1 Vicinamibacterales bacterium
AGGCGTGGGAGACCGGCGACATGCTCGTCGATCAGTGGCCGCAACAACTACCGCTGCTGCGGCCGCGCATCCAGGAAGCGGACCGGCGATACCGTCAGCTGCTCGACCGGCTGCGAACGTCATCGTCGCAGCAGTGATCAACCTAGGTTGAACGTGCGACGAGGCGCGGCGAGAGAGATCGCACCATCTCGCCTCCGTCGGGATGCGATCCTGACCCTGGAGAATCACGACGGGATCCCGGCGCTCGACGGCACGCGCCGAAACTATTCCCCGACGAGCTCTCCACGGAACTGGTTGGCAACCTGAATCGCGTCCCACGGCGACGATGGCGGCAGGCGATCGCGATTGCCGTCGCCCTTCGCCGCAGCTGGCGACGCAAGGGACTCGAGGAGGTTGGGCAAACGTCTCCACGTGCGTCGCCACGGTGGCGGAGCGTCACGTCAATCACGGCCACACCCGTGAGCATAAGCATACGAAGCCCCGCTTCGCTCGTGCACGCGCGCTCGCTCGCGCACGTCCACTGGCCTCGGCATGACCAGCAGCTCGCGGCTGTGCGGTCGGCAGCTGGGTTACGTTCTTCAACTATGAGGGCGACCACACGCGTCGTGACGGTCCATGCTGCGCGCGGTGGTCCGGGGGCAAAGAGATGTTCAACGGCATCGGGATCCCTGAGATCGTGACCGCTTTGCTCATCGGCCTCGCAACGGTCGGGATTGTCCTGTTCTGGCGAATCGGCGGCCGAAGAATGATGTGACGTGCGGTTCGGGCAACCGTAGGCTCGCCCTCTGTCGCGTTTCCGTAGATTGCGCTGCAGTACGCATCTACCAATCGAGCGCGCGCAAGACCCTTATCAACGGTCGTTTCCATCGAGCAGACTGGCTGTCGTTGGCGCTGATACTGGGCACCAGCGCGCGTACCTGTGCTCGGCAACAATCCGCGCCGCCCAGCCGTCGGGTCGTTTCGACGGCACCTAGCTCGCTGAGGGAGGAGGTTCTCAGGACCTCCTCCCCTTCGACAGGATCGACCTCAGAAGCCGCTGTGCATCAGCGACTTGCGATGCTCGCAATCCGTGACCGACGACGAATCTGAGGACGATTGGGAACATTTGCGGGCGCAAGATTGCGCCGCGCACATACAAACGATCAAGGCTTCCGAAGGAGATATGGAGGCGCCGCCCGGATTTGAACCGGAGGTGGAGGTTTTGCAAATTTCGCTCGATTGTCCAAGTTGTTGACTCGTCTTGCTCTCTGGTCTCTGGTATTCCCCGGTTTTGGGTGGTGTTTGGGCGTTAATGCCCCGAAGTTTGGCCCGAAGTTCTCTCGCGCGCGCTTCCGTCCGCGATTGGAGCAGTGCCGGCGATCCAGAGTCCGCAGCCGGGGCGACTTGGAGGCTGATCGGTACGCTGGACGGTAGAAGCGTCGATCTCGCGGGTATCCTGCTGAAACCTCGCGGCCGCCCTTGCCCGCGGTCGTGGTCAGCCACCCGGCTGGCGGCTCCGCGCAGTCGTATGGGCGCGAACTGGGTGCGGTGATGCGCAAGTGGGGCCTCGTCTGCATCGCGACCAACTACACACACGCGCGCGGCATCGCGCTGAAGTCGCCGGGGCAACTGCTCGAACATGGTGCCAGCCCGACGAATGTGTTCGGCGCGCACGCGGCCGTACGCTCTCTGGCGGGACTCGGCTATGTCGACCGCCGGCGCGTGGCCGCATGGTCACAGCATGGGGGCCTTCGTCACCACCGCGTTCGTCGCAGCGTATCCAGGCGACGCCCGGGTGGCATCACACACTGCGGGCGTGTTTTGCCCGACGCCATCCACGCCAACGGGATGCCGGCCCCCAGCGTCGCGCAAGCCCGACGCATCAAACTCCCTATCAGTGGCACCATGGCCTGAGGGATTTCGCCGTCCCGTTCCTCCTCGATTCGGTCCGGACGTTTTTGTACGCCTGTTGCGTCAACTTCCCTTCCTGATCGTCTGTTGATCACTCGTCAAGGCGCAGCGCGCTCCGGACGATGTTGCTCGATCGCGAATCGCTCAACACTATCCTGACGCCGCTTCCGCGCGCTGACCACAGAACCGATTGATGGACACTACGGAAAATGCTTCTCGTACCACGCGATCGACCGATCGATCATGTCGACCTGATGCTTCGTTTCGCGGACGCCGTGACCTTCGCGCGGGTAGCGAACCATGATCGTCTCGACGCCGGCATCCTTCAGCGCGATGAAGTACTGCTCGGCCTCGGCGATCGGCACGTCGTTGTCGTTCTCGCCGTGGACGAACATCACCGGCGTCTTCACCTGGTCGACGTAGCGCAGCGCCGAGCGCTCCCAAAGAAAATCGGAGAGCCGCCGCGGCGCCGTTTTGTCGTCCGGCTTCCACTGCTGGTGCGGCAGCACGCCGAACTCAACGGCCAGATAGTCGTGGTAGTACGACATGTAGTTGAAGCTGACCAGGTTCGCGATGCCCGCGGCGGGGATCGCTGCCTTGAAGCGCGACGTCTGCGTGATCAGCCAGTCGGTGAGCTGGCCGCCGTAGCTGCCCCCTTCGATGCCGAGACGGTTTGCGTCGAGCCACGGATACTTCGCCAGGGCCGCATCCACGCCTGCGAGGACGTCCCTGGCTTCGCCGCCGTCCTGATCGTTGAAGATCGCGTCGGCGAATTTCTGCCCGTAGCCGGTCGACCCGCGGTAGTTGACCATCAGTACCGCATAGCCTTTGCCGGCGTACACCTGCGCCTTCATGTTGAAGCCGGGTCCCTGCTGTCCGTGCGGTCCGCCGTGAATCATCACGATCAACGGATGTTTCGCGCCAGGCTTCACCTCGACCGGTTTCGTGAGAAACGCCTCGACGGCCAGCCCGTCGAAGCTCTTGAACGGCAGCGATTCGGTCTCGGCGATCGACTTGCCGGCAAGGAGCTCGCGATTGACGGACGTGACCGCCCTGGCCGGGGCGGTGCCCTGCTGCACGAACAGCTCTGACGCCGTCGTCGGCGTGGTCAGGGCAAACGCGATCACGTCGCTGCTTGTGCCCTTAGCGATCGACCATGATCCGACGCTGCCCCGCTCGCCCGTCTGTGGCGCCACGAGTGTTGGCGCGCCACCGGCCACGGGCGTCCGAAACAGGCGCACGTTGCCGCGCTCCTGCACGGTGAAGTACACGCTGTCGCCGGAGGGCGACCACTGCGGCTGGCCCTGGCGGTTGTCGATCGACACCAGCTCGCGCCGGTTCCCGCCGATGCCGTCCATCACCCACACGTGCGTGTCCTCCATGGTCGTCTCGGAGGAGGTGAGACTGCGACGGGTGCCGAGGTACGCGACCATCTTGCCGTTCGGCGACCAGATCGGCCGGTACTCGGCGTTCGGCGTCTGCGTGAGCCGGCGCACGTCGCCGGAGACGGCGTTGGCGGAGAACACATCGTAGTTGAAGAACCGATCGGAATCCGGCCCGCGGTTCGACACGAAGAGGATGTCGCCGCCTTCCGGCGACCACTCGATCGAGTGTTCGTAGTAATCGCCGCGGGTGAGCTGCCGCACCTGCTTGCTCGCGACGTCGACGATGAAGATGTGCAGGCGCCGGTTGTCGTTGAAGCGGGTGAGCCCTTCCGACGCGGTGGGCTTGTAGAGATACCGGGTGATCACCATCGGATCGCCGTTGGCGTTCTCGGTCTCGGGTCCCGCGGTCGCCGAGATGAAGGCGATCTGCTTGCCGTCGGGGGACCAGGCGAGCCGCTCGCCGCTCGAGGGCAGCGGGTGGTTCGTGCCGGACACCGGCGCGAGCAGCATCGCGCCCGACCCGTCGGCGCGCGAGATGACGACGCCGGCGCTGGTTTCTTCCCGGCCGAAGTAGGCGATCTGCTGCCCGTCACGCGACCACCGCGGCCCCGATGCCGCTTCCTGATCGGATCCGAGGCGTGTCGACTTGCCGTTGGCGATGTCGAGAATCCAGACCTGCGAATACGGCCGGCCGGGACGATCGTTGCTCTGGATGCTGTAGGCAATCCGCCTGCCGTCCGGCGACACCTGCACGTCGCCGATCAATTTCAGCCGGTAGAGATCGCTACTCTGGAATATCGACGCAGTCGCAGAAGCCGGCGTCGGCTGCCGCGCCTCCGCGACCCGCGCCGCATTCTCGCCGTGGATCACGAACACAGTCGATCCAAACACGACAGCGAACACGGCGAGCACCGCGCGTCGCATCGCGATCGGCCTGGCGATACCACGTTGCTGCATACGAGAGCCTCCAGCACTCCGAACATCGATCAATGGCCGGAGACTATACCCGCTCTCGCTGGCGTCTGCACTCTTCGAGCGCCGCGATCGCGCTACGTGCAGTCTCCTAGAACGCAACCGTACGATGCTGTCTGTCAGCGTGCGCGCGAGTTCTCGGCGGAGACACGTGGATCTGGCACGAGTTCGCACCGCATGCGCCGCCTCGCGTTGTTCCTTGAAGCTGAGCGTGCGTTGGTGAAGGTTACGTCCGATTCGCGGCCTCCGCGGCGAGTCTGATCTGCGCGTCCGCCTGGTCGAGCAGTTGTTTGGCTCTGGCGGCGTGGCCGTTCATGTCCGATTCGTTGGCCCGCTGCGCGGCGGAGATCCGTTCCGGACCCGGCGTCGCCAACAGGAAGGCAATCGCGTGACGGTCTGGCGACCATCTTAGCGGCGCTGCCGCGAACCGTCGGCGGTAGCGACGACTTGCTGCTCGCGGCGGCGAGTACACCACGGCCGCTGGCCGAGGCGATCAATAGCGCGACCGCCGCGGGGATGTCGCGGAAGGAACGAGCAGCGCGCATGACCTCCTTACCAGCTGATTTTCACGGCCAGCTCGCCCTGAGTGCCGGGACGCGCCGTCTGAATGGATCCGAAGATCGGCGACAGCGAATTCGTGACGCGGCCGCCGCCGTACTGCGCCTGCAGATTGGTCGTGTTGAGGACGTTGAACGCCTGCGCGATGAGTTCCAGCCGCATCGCGCGACCCAGAGGAATGGTCTTGCTGGCGCGAACGTCCACGATGTTGATTCGCGAGCTGTCGATCTGCGACGGCGCGACAGCGGCAAGGCCGTTCTGGGCGCGCCAGGCGTTCACGGCTGCTAGGTTGAGATCGCGGCTGCCCGAGTTGCGGGTCGTGCCGGGCACGAGATCGGTGTTGAAGCCGTCACCGTTCAGATCCCTCCCCGCGATCGCGTTCCACGGAAGCTGCGACCGCAGGTTCCAGACTGCGCCGACCGTGATCCCCCAAGGCGCCAGGACCGCGCCGCTCGCAACGAGCGCGTGGCGCCGCTCGCCATTCGACGGACCCCAGTCGAGACCTGCGTTGAACGGGTCGATGTAGCGGACGAGAGGCGCGTTGTCGTTGCTGTGGTCGAAGGTGTACGACACGAGAAACTGCGTACGGCCGCTGAACCGTTTGTCCAGCTTCACGTAGAGTGCTTTGTACTTCACCTCGCCTGTCGATTGGTACTGATCGACACGGCCGAACGTCGGGTTTGGCCGGAGCCGCGAGATCGGATCGCGCGGGTTGATGTCCTGGATCTTGCGATCCTCGGTCACGTGAGTATAGACGGCGTCGACATGCACGGCCAGATCGGCTGTCAGCTTCTGCGAAACGCCGGCGTTGAACTGGTCCGACGCCGGCTGCTGGTAGTCGTTTGCCAGCACGACGATATTCGCCGGGCTCGAGACGACGAAGCTGCGGGGATCACGGCCGCCGTATGGATCGGGATACGCCGGATTGCTGATGTTGACGCTGAACTGCTGATAATTCCGGAACTCGCTTAACGCGCCGAGGATGCGCGTGTGGCCGTAATATCGTCCGTACCCGCCGCGCACGACGGCACTCCCGTCGCCAGCGAGGTCCCACGCGACGCCGCCGCGGGGACCGACGTTGTTCCGATCGCCCCGCGCCGACACGTCGATGTAGGGAATCGCGATCGGAAATATCGAGGGATTCAGATCCTCATTACAGCAGCCATACAGCCGCTCCCAGCGAAGGCCGACGTTCAGCGTCAGGTTCGGCCGCAGTCTCCAGTCGTCCTGCACGAACGCCACCGCGTACTTCGTCGTGCGCGGCGTGTGGATCGGCGGCAGGCTGGCCGCGAACGTCGTCGCTCCGGTCAGCGCCGCCACCGACGCCGGATCGGCGGGATTGAAATGCTGGTCGCGGGAAAAAGTGAAGGTGCCGAGCGGATTGCCCGTGTTCTCCTCGAGATAGGGCATGTAGTTGTACTCACCGCCAAATTTCACGTCGTGCGATGCGTGCGTGATGTTGTACGTATCGCGCACCTCCCAGCGGCTCTCCGGCCCGATCTCGTCGAAGCTGCTGCCATAGGACAGGGATGGGAAGTTGAAGGTCGGGCTCAGACGGTTGATACGCTCTGGCGAAAAGTTGCCGACGTCGGTCCAGATCGCCGTCCCGCTCGGCGCAATGTAGTAGCCGCCGGTCGCGTACTGGAAGCGGAAGTCGTTCAACCTGCTCGACCCCTGAATGAGCGTGTGCCCGATAACCACGCTCTTGCGTGGCGTCTGTTGATCGAAGCCGGCGCTCGTCGCGGTCGTTCCTCCGCAGCCGCCGCATGTGGTCAGCTCGTCTTCCTGCGCGTAGCGTCCGAACAGATTCTGGGAGTTGCTGATCTGCCAGTCGCCGCGAGCCACATACAGATATCGGTGCGACGGCTTCGGAAAGGTGCCTTCAACGGCTGAATAGAACTGGGGCAGACCGGTATGAACGGTGTAGAACTCATCGATCTTCGTGTCCTCGATCGCCCCGAAGAAGTGCATCCGGTCCTTCACGATTGCGCCGCCCAGGGAACCACCGAATTGATGACGGCGATACGAGGGCTTCTCCGACTGGAACGGCTCGAGCGCGTTCAGCGACTTATCGCGGAAGTACTCGAACGCATCACCGGAGTATCCGTTGCCGCCCGCTTTCGTCACTACCTGGACGATACCGCCGGTCGCGAGACCGAATTGGGCTGGCGCCTGGACGTTGCTGACCTTGAACTCCTGCACCGCGTCCTGCGGCAGGTCCTGGCGCGGCTCACCGTCTTCGTCCCAGTTGTTGATCATTCCGTCGACGATGTTCCCGGTGCTGTTGAAGGTCATCGACCCGCCCACATTGACGGTGGCGAAGAACGATCGCGTTGCGTCGAGGCTCGTTCCCGGCATCAGCAGCGCGAGCGACAGGTACTGGCGCGAGTTGATTGGCAGCGTCTGAATCTGGATCGGCGTGACGACGCCCGCCACTTCGGATTTCGTGGCGTCGACCACCGGCGACCGGCCCGTGACCGTCACCGATTCCGCCACCGCCTCAATTCTCATCGTGAAGTCCTGTTTCAGGACCAGATCGATGGTGATCGTCAGGTCCTTCACGGTCTGTGACGCGAATCCGGAGAGTTCGGCAGTGATGGAATACGTGGCCGGCGGCAGAGCAGGAAACCGGTAATGCCCATCGGGTCCGGTCACGGTCGTGCGGGCGACACCAGACTCCTGATTCCGGATCGTGACCACGCCACCCGGCAGCACGCTGCCCTGTTCGTCTTTGATCGTGCCTTCGATCTGGCCGTTGCTGCCCTGCGCCAGCACCGAGCTGACCGCGGTCGGCAAGAGTACGAAGGTGAGGACGCGTAAGAGACGCGGCATGAGCACCTCCCGTCGTGTTCGGTCTCCGATCCTCCTCCGGAGCGCCGAGCTGCAGTTCCCAGGATTTAGTGGAGACGTGTTGACCGTGAGTCACGTCTGATCGTGTGAATCGCGTCGGCCACAGCATGACGCTCAGCAGTTCGGGCGTGTCGATGTGAATCCCGCCACACTTGTCACTCCCACTGTGCCGTCCTCCAGCATTAAGTTTGCTACATCGAGAACGGACCCGAACGATATCTTGAACGAAGGGAGTTGCGTCGATGACGACAAACAACATGGAAACAGCTGAAGCGAGAGACAAGGAACACGAGGCAGCGCATCTGCCGATGAACACGCCCCCTGTCGTATCGCAGCAGGAGTGGGAGGCTGCGCGCCAGCAGCTTCTCGTAAAGGAGAAAGCGTTGACCCACTCCCGTGACGCGCTGGCCGCTGAGCGTCGGCGTATGCCCTGGGTGGCGGTACACAAGAAGTACGAATTCGACGGACCGCAGGGCAAGGTCAGCCTGCTCGATTTGTTCGAGAGCCGCCGTCAATTGATCGTGTACCGCGCCTTCTTCGAGCCTGGCGTCTTCGGCTGGCCCGAGCATGCCTGCCGCGGCTGCTCGCTCGGAGCCGACCAGGTAGCCAACCTGGCACATCTGAACGCGCGCGACACTACCCTCGCGTACGCATCGCGTGCGCCGCAGGCGGACATCGAGCGCCTGAAAGCGCGGATGGGCTGGAAGATGCCGTGGTACACGATCACGGACAGCTTCGATACCGACTTCGGCGTGGACGAATGGCACGGCCACAACGCATTCATTCGCGACGGCGACAAGCTGTACCGCACTTACTTCGTCAACAGTCGCGGCGACGAGGCGATGGGATCTACCTGGAGCTATCTCGATATCACGGCGCTCGGCCGTCAGGAAAACTGGGAGGACTCGCCAAAGGGTTATCCGCAGACTCCGCCGTACAAGTGGTGGAACTGGCACGACAACTACGACGCCGAGGCTTCGCCTGACTCGAAGTGGGTCGAGGTGTCCGACGTTGGAGAAGCCGCCGTCAGAAAGCGCGACGCCGACGCGAAGCAAGACCGAAGTTAGAACGGGGGAGAACGATGAACGTGGCGCGCCAGAGATAGTCGATCGGACGACCTTCCAGGCCGAGCTGGGCGCATTGCGGCTTCGAAAGAACGCCCACACACGAGAAGGCGACATCATCGCGGCCGCGCGACGACGGCTCCGCATTGTCGAGGTGAATGGCGCCACGCCGCTCATTGGCGAGCGTGGCGCGGTGACGCTCCTGGACGCGTTCGAGGGACGCTTGACGCGGTATCGGGTCCAGCCGGTGCGCGATCGCAGCCAGGAGGTCAATCGGCTCTGCAAGGTCCTGGAAGATGCGGGGCTGAAACTGACAACGGTCATCACGAACGTCATGGGCAAAAGTGGCCGGGCCATGCTGCAGGCGCTGGTCGACGGGACCACGGATCCGGTCGTCCTGGCGGAGTTGGCGCGCGGTAAGTTGCGGAAGAAGCTGCCCAGCTGTGTCCACGAATATTCTGCACGTTCAGGCGCGAGTTCTCGTCGCTACGGCGGGCCCGTCTCACGTCGGCACACGGACGTCGGGTGTTCGAGGACTTGAGCGGCGTCCATTAACGGTCGATGATCATCCCCGTGCCGACTACGAAACGCGAGCA
>DATFWL010000373.1:0-20205 GCA_035259385.1 Vicinamibacterales bacterium
ATCGCCGGAGCACCTTCCCGACCATCGTCTTCGGCAGCTCGGTGCGGAACGTGATCGCCGACGGCACCTTGTACGGCGCCAGCCGCTCGCGGCAGTAGGCGCGGAGCGCAGGCTCGTCGATCACCTGTCCCGCCCGCAGCACGACCCATGCTCTCACCACTTCGCCTTTGGCATCGTCGGGAACTCCCGCGACGCCAACCTCGGCGACCGCCGGATGCGACGCAAGCACCTCTTCGATCTCGCGCGGCCACACCTGGAATCCGCTCGTCTTGATCAGGTCCTTCTTGCGATCGACGATGAAGACGTAGCCGTCCTCGTCCATGCGGCCGAGATCGCCGGTGTGGAGCCAGCGCGCGGCCACGCCGTCGAAGGTGTGCTGTCGCAGCACCATCGCGGTCTCGTCGTGACGGTTCCAGTAGCCTTCCATCAGCTGCGGCGCGGCCATCACGATTTCGCCGGTCTGGTTCGCCGCCAGCTCGCGCGTGCCGGTGTCGTTGTCCACGATTCGCACGGAGACGTCGGGCAGCGGCATGCCGACCGAACCCGGCTTGTTCGGGCCCTTCACGGGGTTGGCGCAGAGCGCCATCATCGCTTCCGTCAGGGAATAGCCTTCGACGATACGCGCGCCGGTCAGTGCCTCGAAGCGCGTTTTCGTGTCGGCGAGCAGCGCAGAGGCGCCAGAGAAGCAGAAGCGGATCGAGCTGAAATCCACTCTGCCGCGCTTGACGTCGCGATGATGGAGCAGCGCGATGTACAGGGTCGGCACGCCGTTGAAGAACGTCGGCTTCACCCGCTTGATCGTGGCGATCAGGTCGTCGAGATCGCGTGGATTCGGCACCAGCGCCACCGACGCGCCGTTCAGAAAGGTCAGCGCCTGCACGCCGACGTTCCCGTAGACGTGAAAGAGCGGCAGCGGCAGGAACGTGACGTCGTCTGCGCCCTGCAGCACCGAGCCGTTCCACGCGTTGATCTGCGCGCCGGCGATGGCGTAAGCGCCGTGCGTGCCGAGGACCCCTTTCGGCGTGCCGGTCGTCCCGCCGCTCATCAGAAGCACCGCGGGATCGCGCGGCGACACGCGCGCGCCGGCGGCCTTCCTGCCGCGATTCACCAGCAGCAGATGCGCGAAGTCGTGATCGCCGGGCTGCATGGCGACGCGATCGCCGTCCTTCTTCTCGCGGAAGGCGGTGAACAGAAGGCGGAGCAGCGGCGGAAAGTACTCTTTGATGTTGGTCGCAATCACGCGGCGGATGCCCGTCGCCGGCTGCACGCGTTTCACGCGGCCGTAGAACCGGGTCAGGGTCAGGACGGTTTCGATGCCGTGCTCGCGCAGCGGCCCCTCCAGCTCGTGCTCGGTGTAGATCGGGTTCAACGGCGCGACGATCGCGCCGATCTTCCACGCGCCGAACTGGGCGATGACGAACTGGGGACAGTTTGGGAGCAGCAGTCCAACCCGGTCGCCGCGCGTTATGCCGAGCGCGGCGAACGCGGCTGCGCACGCGTCACTCAGACGTTCCAGTTCGCGATAGGTGACGCGCGCGCCTTTGAAGAGCAGCGCCGGCCGATCCGGCTGAGTGCGCGCGAATTCGGCGAGCGCGTCGAGCATCGTGCGCTCGGGATATGGCGCGAGCGTCGGAGGGACGTCGGGATCGTAGTGAGCAAGCCACGGCGCGACGGCCATGTCGGCGCGATCTTATCGCGGCGCAACGTGGCGAGGGAAAGCAACCGCCTCCGCGAACTCCGGGGTTCTCTGCTACCGCGACAACGACGGGACGAGCAGCATCAGCAGCAGCGCCTTCTGGCCGTGCAGACGGTTCTCGGCCTGGTCGAACACGACCGACGCGTCCGACTCGAAGACCTCCGCGGTGACTTCCTCGCCGCGGTGCACCGGCAGGCAGTGCATGAACAGCGCGCCCGGCTTGGCGAGCGACATCAGGTCGTCGTTCACCTGATAGTTGGCGAACACGCGGCGGCGGACGTCCGCCTCCGATTCCTGGCCCATCGACGTCCACGTGTCGGTATAGACGGCGTCCACCCCGGCCACCGCGTCGGCGGCATCGGTGAAGAGGCGGAGCCGCGCACCGTGGCGCGCCACGGCGGTCGCCTGCTGCACGACGGCGTGCGGCAGCTGGTACGGTTCCGGGCTCGCGACGTGGAGATGCACGCCCAGCATCGCGGCCGCGTGTGCGAGCGACGTCGCGACGTTGTTGCCGTCGCCGACGTAGGCAATCGTCCGGCCGCGCAGATGGCCGAACCGCTGCTGCAGCGTCAGGAAGTCGGCGATCGCCTGGCAGGGATGCTCTTCGTCGGTCAGCGCGTTGATGACGTGGAGCCGCGTCGCGGCGGCGGCGAGCTCCTCGAGGATGTCCTGCGAGAACGTCCGCACGACAATCGCGTCGACCCAGCGTTCGAGGTTGCGCGCGACGTCGGCGACCGGTTCGCGCTGTCCGAGCGCCACGTCGGGCTGCAGCGCGACGAGATGGCCGCCCAGCTCGCGAATCGCGATCTCGAAGGTCGTCCGCGTCCGCAGCGACGGCTTCTCGAACAACAGCGCCACGTGACGCCCGTCGAGCGCGTCGGCGGTCGGCGCGTGGCGGCCGAGCGATCGATCGGCTTTCAGCTGGGCGGCGACATGCAGACACCGCTCGAGATCGAAGGCGTCGAGATCGAGGACCGACAGAAAGTCTTTCCGCGTCTGGGTGGCTGGCGTCGTGGGCGTCATGTGCGATAGTCCGCGTTGATTCGAACGTATTCGGCGCTGAGATCGCACGTCCAGACCGTGGACGAGGCGTGGCCGGCGCCGAGATCGACCGACACCGTGAGATCCGTCCCGGTGAGATAGGCGGCCGCCTCGCCGGCGCGCTCGTCGTACGGGCGGCCCTGCGCGAACAGGACGATCGAGCCGATCGTCACCGACGCGCGCTCGAGCTCGAACTCGACACCGGCGCGCCCGGCGACCGCAATCAGCCGTCCCCAGTTCGGGTCGCCGCCGTGAATCGCCGTCTTCACGAGCGGCGAATTCGCAATCGCCTTGGCCGCCTGGCGCGCCTCGCCGGGTGATGCCGCGCCGGTGACCTGCACGGTCACCAGTTTCGTCGCTCCCTCGCCGCCGCGGACGATGCCGAGCGCGAGCCCGCGGCAGACCGACGTCAGCGCGCCCGCGAACGACGGGTAGCTGGATTCGTCGACGGTCAGCCCCGACGCGCCGTTGGCGAGGAGCATCACGCAGTCGTTGGTCGAGCATTCCCCGTCGACAGTGATCGCGTTGAACGTGTCGTGGACCGCTTCGCGCAGCGCGCGCTCGAGCAGCGGCTTCGGTACCGCGGCGTCGGTGGTCACGAACCCCAGCATCGTCGCCATCATCGGCTCGATCATCCCCGAGCCTTTGGCCATGCCGCCGATCGCGGCGTCGCGGCCGCCGAGCGCGAAGCGCGCCGCCGCTTCCTTGGGAAACGGATCGGTCGTCATGATCGCGCGGGCTGCCTGCGGTCCCTGGTCGACGCCGAGCGAGCGCAGGGCCACGGGCAGGCCGCTGCGGATCTTGTCGAGCGGCAGGGCGACGCCGATCACGCCGGTCGAGGCGACGAGGACCTGCTCGACCGGGCAGCCGACGAGCCGCGCCGTCTCCGCCGTCGTCTCGCGGGCGACGGCGAGTCCTTCGTCGCCGGTACAGGCATTGGCGCACCCGCTGTTGACGACGATGGCGCGCGCGACGCCGCCGGAGCGCGACAGGTGCTCGCGCGAGACGACGACCGGCGCCGCAATCGCCTTGTTCGTCGTGAAGACCGCCGCGGCCTGCGCCGGCGCGTCGGAGACGAGCAGCGCCAGGTCGGCGTTGCCGTTCGCCTTGATCCCGGCGCTGACGCCGGCCGCGCGAAACCCGCGCGCCGTCGTGACGCCGCCGGCAGTTGCCTGGGCGCTCGGAGACATCTACGCGACCGGGGCGGCCGCGCCGGCAGCCGCAGGGAGACCGTACCCGCGCTCGGCGTCGAACGCGACATCGAGCGGGACGACCATCGCGTACTGCCCGCACTGCCGGAACTGCGGGCACTTCACGCAGTCGGTGAAGACCTTCTCGGTCAACCACAGATGCGGGACGATCGAGAAGCCCATGTGGATGAAGTAGCTCGGCGCGTGCGTGAACGCGCACAGCTTCTCGAAGCCCTCGCGGCGCGCACGGCGCCGCAGTTCGTCGACGATCGTGACGCCGACGCGTGCACCGCGCGCCTTCGCGTCGACGGCGAGCGATCGCACCTCGGCCACGTGCGGACTGAGCGGGGCCAGCTCGGCGCAGCCGACGATCTTCCGCGACCGGACGGCGACGACGAAGCGATTCGCGCGAACCGTGAGCTCGCCGAGCGTTCGCGGCAGCAGGTGCCCCTCCTCCAGGTTCGCCTGGATCAGTGCGTACAACTTCTTCGCATCGGCGGCCTCGCCGGTGCGCAGGGTGATTCGTGCCCGCTGCCTCATCAGAGTGCTCCGACGGCGCCCAGCGCCGCATCGACGCGCGCGAGCGCGGCGTCTACATCAGGTTCGGTAATGACGAGCGGCGGCAGCAGGCGAACGACGGTCTCTGCGGTCCGGTTCACGACCACCCCGCGCTCGAGGCCGGCGGGGACCACCGCCGCCGCGTCGCGCGTCAGCTCCAGTCCCCACATCAGTCCGGCGCCGCGAACCTCCTGGACGAGCGACGGCCGGGCCGCGGCGATGGCGCGGACCTTCTGCTCGAAGTGATTGCCGACGCGGCGAATCTGGTCGGCGAGGCCGCCGTCCATGAGCTCGGTGAGCACGCAGAGCGCCGCCCGGCACGCGAGCAGATTGCCGCCGTAGGTCGTGCCGTGATCGCCGAACGAAATCGTGTCGGCCACTTCCTGGCTGACGAGCGCCGCGCCGACCGGCACGCCACCGCCGAGCGCCTTGCCGATCGCGACGAGATGCGGCTGCAGGCCGAGCGCCTTGAAGTAGAACGGATGACCGGTGCGGCCGAGCCCGCTCTGCACCTCGTCGGCGATGTAGAGCGCGCCGGTCTGCGCGCACGCCTCGCCGATCGCCTTCGCGAACGCCGGCGTCAGCGGCTTGATCCCGCCCTCGCCGATCACCGGCTCGGCGATGATCGCCGCGGTTTTCTTCGACACCGCGCGCGCGAGCGCAGCCGGGTCGTTTGTCTTGACGAAGGTCACGCTCGGCAGCAGCGGCACGAACGGGACGCGGTAGTGCTCGTCGGAGGTGACTGACAGCGATCCGAACGTGCGGCCGTGGAACGACTCGTCGAGTGCGACGAACTCCTGGCGCGGCTCGCCCTTCGTGTACCAGTAGCGGCGCGCGAACTTCAGGCACGCTTCGACCGCTTCGGTGCCGCTGTTGCAGAAGAACGCGCGCGGCAGCCCCGACAGGTGCGCGAGGCGCTCTGCGACCTCGCCCTGGAGCGGGTGGTAGAAGAGATTCGACGTGTGGATGAGCGTGGCGGCCTGCTCCGCGACGGCGCGGGCGAGCGCCGGGTGGCTGTGGCCGAGCGCCGCGACGCCGATGCCCGACAGCAGATCGAGATACTCGCGGCCGTCGGAGTCGAACAGCCGTACGCCTTCGCCGCGCACGAACGTGACCGGCTGCCGCCGGTAGGTCTGCAGCACGTGCCGCGCCTCGCGCGCGACAACGTCGTCCATCACCATCGTCATCGTTTCGCCTCGTGTAGTGACGTGATCAGCGTCGCGCGGGCCGGCGACCGGCTGTCGGCCGCCGCTTCGAGCGCTGATCCGTCGCGTCCGTCCACAATCACCACGCCGTCGACGCCGCCGGCGAGCGCGTGCTCGCAGGCGCGCAGTTTTGCGATCATGCCCGCCGTCGCCGTGCCGTCGGCGACGAGCGCGGCAATCGCGTCGGCGGCAAGCCCCGGCAGCGTCGCGCCCGCTGCGTCGAGAACGCCTGCCGTCGTGCCGGCGATGACCAGCCGTTCGGCTCCGAGTTGCGCCGCCAGGTGGCCCGCCAATGTATCGGCGTTCACGTTGAGCAGCTGTCCATCCCTGGTGATGCCGATGCAGGCGATCACCGGCACGAAGCCGTCGCGCGTCAACGTCTGCAGCACGCGCATGTCGGCGGCGCGATCCGGAATGCCGACGCGCTCGAGATCGACGAGGCGGCCGTCGACGGCGCGATGCGGAGGCGCCTCCACCGACAGTCCACACAGACCGTCCGCGCCGGTCAACCCGACGGCCGGCACTCCAGCGGCGTTCAACGCCGCCGTGAAGCGCGTGTTGACGGCGCCGGCGAGCACGGAGACGACCACGTCGAGCGTCGCCTCGTCTGTGATGCGCAGGCCGTCGACCTGGCGCTTGTCGAGGCCGGCCGTCTTCAGCGCCGCATCGATCTCCTTGCCGCCGCCGTGGACCACGACGAGCTGGCTCCCGGTGCGGGCGATCCGCCCCAGCGCCTGCACGACGGTGGCCAGGTGCGCGCGATCCTCGATCAGTTCGCCGCCGAACTTCAGGACGATCAGCTTCACAGCAGCGCCGTCCGCTCGTCCACGCCGAGCATGACGTTCAGGTTCTGCACCGCCTGCCCCGACGCGCCCTTTTTCAGGTTGTCAATCACCGACACCAGAATCGCGCGGCCCGACGGGTCGAGGCGCCACCCGATGTCGCAGAAGTTCGTGTGCGCAACGTGCTTGATCTCGGGCAGCGCCGGTCCGACCAGCCGGACGAACGTTGCGCCGCTGTAGGCGTGCGCGAGGACGTCGCCCAGCGCCTCTTCCGTCGTGCCGGGCGCGACGCGGACGTAAATCGTCGCGAGAATCCCGCGATCGATCGGCACCAGGTGCGGCGTGAAGGTGACGGTGCGGCCGACTCCCTGTTCGATCTCCGCCCCGTGGCGATGGTTGAACACGCCGTAGGCGCCGAGGCTGCCGTGCACCTCGGAAAAGTGCGTGCGCTCCTGCGGCTTCTTGCCGGCGCCGGACACACCCGACTTCGCATCGACGATGATGTCGGCGTCGCGGACGAGCAGCCCGGCCTCGACGAGCGGCGCGAGCGCCAGCAGCGAGGCCGTGGGATAGCAGCCCGGATTTGCGACCAGACGGGCGCGCGCCACGGCACCGCGCTCCCGTTCCGTGAGGCCGTAGGCGACGCCCGCGGGCAACTCGTGCGTCTCCGGGTACCAGCGGCTGCGCATCGTGGCGTCGCGCAGGCGGAACGCGCCCGAGAGATCGATCACGCGGACGCCGGCGTCGACCAGCGCCGGCGCGAGCTCGGCGGCGGCGGAGTCCGGCAGCGCGAGGAATACGACGTCGGCGTCGTTCTTCAGCACATCCGGCGACAACGGACCGATCGTGCCGTCCCAGATGTGCTTCAGCGCCGGCAACTGTCGTGGTCCGCCGCCGCTGTGTCCCGACGACATCGCCGCGGCAATCGAAACTGCCGGGTGGTGCGCCAGCAACCGCAGCAGCTCCTGCCCCGTGTAACCGGTGGCGCCGGCGATCGCGACGCGCGCGACCGCGGCGCGCGCCGGTCCGTTCGCGACCGCGGCGGCATGCGCGGCGCCTGCGCTGGCTTCGGCGGTTCCCCCGGACCAGGCAACTTTATGCATCGGAAAGAATAGTTATACAGACAAGCTGCAGTTCGATCAACAGAAATCGATGTATACTCGATCCTCGTCCCTGCATGAAAGCACGCCGTCAAGCGGTCATCCTCGATCTGATCGATCGTGAAGCGCTCCACAGCCAGGAGGTGCTGCGGAAGCGTCTGCACGCGCAGGGCATCGAGGCCACGCAGGCGACGATCTCGCGCGACATCAAGGAGCTCGGCCTGATGAAGCGCGCCGGCGACGGCGCCTACCAGCGGCCGGGCGCCGAAACGCCGAACCCGGAGACGGCGCTCACGCTGCTCGAGCGCGCCGCGAGCACGTTCCTCCGCAGCGTCGAACGCGTCCAGCAATTGGTGGTCGTCCGCACCGGACGCGGCCAGGCGCAGGCGCTCGCGGAAGCGCTCGATCGGGCGAGCCTGCAGGAATCGGTCGGCACCATTGCCGGCGACGACACGATTCTCGTCATCGCGCGCGGCGCCCGCGCCGCCGCCGCCTTGTGCCGGAAGCTCAGGGAGTACTCATCAGAATGACCCGCGTGATGCTCGCCTACTCGGGCGCGCTGGCCGACTCGCTGGCGATCCCGTGGCTCGCCGAACGGTACGGCGCCGAAGTGGTCGCCGTGACCATGGACCTCGGCCAGCCCAAGGAAAAGCTCGAGGAGGTTCGCGACCGCGCCCTCGCCACCGGCGCGCTGCGCGCGCACGTCGTGGACGCCCGCGACATCTACCTCCGCGACATCATTCTGCGCGGCCTCCGCGCCGGCATGCTGTGGCACGGCGGCGCCTCGATGGCGGCGATGCTCGCCATCCCGCTGATCGCCGAGAAACTCGTCGAGATCGCCCGCATCGAGCACGCGCGGACGGTCGCCCACGCCGACGCCGAAGGCACCGGCGCGCCGATTCATCGCGTGCTGCGCGCGATCGATCCGTCGCTCGACGTCAAGGCGCCGGCCGGCGAATGGGCGATGACCGCCGAGCAGCAGGTGGCATACGCGCACGAGCGTCATCTGCTGTTGCCGGCGGAGATGAGCGGCGGCGTCGCCGTTCGTGCGCCGGGCGCCTGCCCCGACGAACCGGCCCTCGTCGACGTGACCTTCGAGCGCGGAACCCCGATCGCGATCAACCGCGTCATCATGTCGATTGCCGATCTCGTGGCCAGCCTCGAGATTCTGACCACCGCGCACGGTGTCCGCGAGGCCGCCTTCGGCGCGCTGCACCGGGCGCACGCGTCGCTCCAGCAGTCGGTGCTCTCGCCGCACGCGAACGAGTTCTCCGACGAGGTCGCCAGCCAGTACATTCGGGTACTGCGCGAGGGATCGTGGTTCGCGCCGCTGCGCCAGGCGCTCGACGCCTACACCGACGTCGTCCAGCAGCGCGTGTCGGGCGTGGTACGACTGAAGCTGTTCAAAGGCGAGTGCGAGGTCGCGTCGGCCGAAGCGGCCCCGCTTCAGCCAGCCGCGATTGCGCTCACCAGAGTGAAATGACGCGCGACTCCATACTCGATGAAATGAGCGCGACTGACGACTGATGACTGACGACTGATGACTAATCTGTGGTCCGGCCGCTTCGAAACCGCGCCCGACGCGGCGGCGTTCGAATTCGGCGCCTCCTTCCGCGTCGATCGGCGCCTGTTCGACGACGACGTGACCGGCAGCATCGCGTGGGCGCGCGCGCTGGCGAGCGCCGGTGTCCTGACGGGAGACGAGGCCCGCCAGATCGAGCAGACGCTCGCCGCCATCCTGCAGGAAGGGCGCGCGACCCCCGCGTTCGTCGACGGCCCCGACGAGGACGTGCACAGCTTCGTCGAGCGGGTGCTGGTGGAGCGTCTCGGCGATGCCGGCCGGCGCCTCCATACCGGGCGGTCGCGCAACGAGCAGGTGTCGCTCGATCTGCGGCTCTACCTGCGCCGCCGCATCCCGCTGCTCCAGCGCGCGATCGCGGCGCTGGTCGACGCGCTCGCAGCCCAGGCGGTCGCTGCCGGCGACGCGCTGATGCCTGCGTTCACGCACTTCCGGCCCGCTCAGCCGGTGCTCGTGGCGCATTTCTTTCTGTCGCACGCGGCGCCGCTGCGCCGCGACTTCGCGCGTCTCGCAGCCGCCCGCGATGAGGCCGACGCGCTGCCGCTCGGGTCCGGCGCGATTGCCGGCACGGCCTACGGCGTCGACGTCGAGATGCTCGCCCGTGAGCTCGGGTTTTCCCGCGTCGTCGACAACAGCATGGACGCCTCGTCGGATCGCGACTTCGCGGCGACCTTCCTCTACGCGTGCGCGATGACGATGGTGCATCTCAGTCGTCTGGCTGAGGACCTGGTAATCCTCTGCGGCGACGAGCACCGCTTCTTCGAGCTGTCCGACGCGCTGAGCACCGGCAGCAGCATGATGCCGCAGAAGAAGAACCCCGATCCGCTCGAGCTCGTGCGCGGGAAATCCGGGCGGGCGATCGGGCACCTCGTCGGCCTGCTGACGACGATCAAAGGGCTACCGACGGGATACAACAAGGATCTGCAGGAAGACAAGGAGGCCGTGTTTGGGGCGGAAGACACCCTGGCCGGGTGCCTGGCGGTCGTGCGGTCGGTCGCCGGCGGGCTGACGCTGAACCGCGAACGGACGGCGTCCGCGGCATCCGGCTTGCTCCTGGCCACCGATGTGGCGGACTACCTGGTGGGCCGCGGCGTGCCGTTCAGGCGTGCCCACGAAGTCGTCGGGGCGCTCGTGCGCAAGCTGGTGGCCGAAGGGCGCGATTTCGCCTCGCTGTCGCTCGCGGAGTGGAGGGCCGCCAGCGACCGCTTCGATGCCGACGTCGTCGCCCGCGTGACGCCGAGCGTATCGGTTGCAGCCAAGCGCACACCCCAGTCGACGGCGCCTGCCGCCGTGCACGCGAAGTTGGCGGACGTGCGGCGATGGCTGGACGGCTTGGGCGAGCTCTGCTAAGATCGAGCCGCCTTCGCAATTCAATCCCTGCCGCCAGTGGACTTTCGGGAGCGTTGATGCAGCAGCGCCAGCTTCGGCTTGGTGACATTCTGGACGACTACTGTCCGCGTGAGCGGCGGCTGACCAACCACGCCGTGGTCGCGATGATCGGCGACGACGTCAAGCAGACGCGCTGCACGACGTGCGACGCCGAGCACGAGTACAAGCACGCGAAGGTGCCCCGCCAGCGGCGCAAGAGCGAAACGCCGGCCGCGTTGTACGCCCAGGTCGCCACCGGCGCTCCCAAGCGCGTCTCGCACGAAGCGACATCCGCGAATGGCAGCACGCAGGCGGAGGTGACGGCCGTCCCGCACGAGGAACCGGTCGAGGCGCCCGCGATCGAAGAACCGGTTCCCGTTTCTTCCGCGCCGCCTGTGGAGGAAGACACCGCCGGCGCGGCGGCCGTGCACGACGTGGTCGATGCAGAAGGTGACGAGCACGACGAGGATCCGGAGCGCGCCGAGGAAGACGGTCCGATTCACCGGCGGCTGATTCGTGCGTCGCTGCCGCGTCCGGAGGGACAACAGCCGCCCGCGCGCCCGATTCCCGAATTCACGATTCGCCAGCCTGGCGGGCGTCCCAGCCGATTCCGCCCGCGGCATCAACGCGCCGCCGGCGGCGGCCAGTTCGGCGGCAACCGATCGAACGGCAACGTCCACGGCGGTCAGCACGGGATGCGTCAAGGCAGCGGCCGACCTCCGCACGGCGCCACGTCCGGGCGCCGCCACAATCAGGGCGGCGGACGCAAGCGGTCGAAGTAGAACCCTGGAAACCTCGTCCCGCCGCATGTCCGATCTCGCTGGCAAGCAGGGGCTGATCGTCGGCGTCGCCAACAAACGATCGATTTCCTGGGCGATTGCGCAGGCGTCCGCGGCTGCGGGCGCGCGCCTCGCGCTCACCTACCCGAGCGAGCGCCTCGAAGAGAACGTCCGTGAGCTCGCGGCGACGCTCGAGCATCCCGTCCTTGCGCCGTGCGACGTCAGCAGCGATCAGCAGATTGCCGATCTCGCTGCGCTGCTCGACCGCGAGTTCGGCGGCCTCGATTTCTTCGTGCACGGCGCAGCGTTCGCGCCGGCCGACGCGCTGAGCCGGCCGTTCGTCGAGACGTCGCGCGACGCGTTCCGCACCGCGCTCGACGTCAGCGCCTATTCGCTCGTCGCGTTGACGCGCGCGGTGGTGCCGCTGATGGAGAAGCGCAGCGGCGGCAGCATCCTGACGCTCACCTACATCGGCAGCCAGCGGGTGTTCACGAATTACAACGTGATGGGCGTCGCGAAGGCCGCGCTCGAATCGTCGGTCCGCTACCTGGCCAGCGACCTGGGGTCGAAGAACATTCGCGTGAACGCGATCTCGGCCGGCGCGATCAAGACGCTCGCGGCGGCGGGAATCTCGGGGTTTTCGAGCATCCTGCAGGTCTACCGCGATCGCGCGCCGCTGCGCCGGGGCGTGGACCAGTCCGAGGTCGCCGACGCCGCGTTGTTTCTGTTGAGCAACGCCGGCCGCGCCGTCACCGGAGAGATCCTGATGGTCGACGCGGGGTTTCACGCCGTGGGATTCTGAAGAATTAAGAATTAAGAAGTAAGAATCAAGAATTCGCACACGGTTCGAAGGGTTCGAATTGTTGGGAGATCCGAATTCGTCGAACGCGTACTCGAATTCTTAATTCTCAATTCCTACTTCTTCATTGCAGCGAACACTCACCACTCCTCGACCCTGATCCGCATCTTCGGAATACCGATCTCCTCCAGCACGCGCGGCATCTCGTCGACCATCGGAGCGGGGCCGCAGACGAAGCAGAGCGTGGCCGGATCGTGGACGAGCTCGGCGAGCGTGCCGCGATCGAGGCGTCCGCGCGCGCCGTCCCAGCCGGCGTCGTCGGCGGCCCGCGTCACCGTCTGCCGCAGTTCGATCCGGCCGGCCGCCGCGAGGTCGCGAAACTCCTTTTCGAACGCGAACTCGTCCGGCGTCCGCGCGCTGTAGAAGAGGCCGATGTTCCGATACGGCAGGTAAAGGGCGTGGCGGAGCATGGCCCGGAGCGGCGCGATGCCGGTGCCGCCGGCGATGAAGACGAAGCGCGTCTCCTCGGGTGCCGGCGGAAAGGTGAAGGCGCCGATGGGGCCGTCGACGTCGACGAGCGCGCCCGATTCGAGCGTCAGATGCGGCCCGGGGACGCCGTCGTCGTTGACGCCGATCAGGAGCTCGACCAGGCCGTCCCGGCGCGCGTCTTCCGGCGCAGAGGCGATCGAGTACGGGCGCCGCTTCTCGGCGCCGTGCGACGCGATCATCACCGCCTGGCCGGGGGCGTACTCGAAGGAGTGCCGGTCGAGATCGATGCGTGCGATCCGCGCGCGCGGCGTCGCCGGCAGCACGTCGCGCAGCGTGAGCGTGAGCACGGGGGTATGCTAACTCGTCATGGCTGATGGCTGATGGCTGATGGCAGATGGTTGATGGTTCATCGACCATCGTCCATCGTCCATACGCCATCAGCCATCAGCCATGTCGGGCATCATGTCGCTGCGACGTACCCGCGGCTTCGTCCTCCGGCTCGTTCGTCGACGCGCGATCGCGATCGTCGTGGGTGCGGCGTTGATCGTGCCGGCGGCGTGGGTCGAATTCAGCGGGCGCTTCGGCGCGTGGTGGCAGGACGGCCTCGCGCTGGTCGTTGGCGCAACGGGAATCGCAATCTTCTGGACGGGCCTGACCGGCGTGGCGCCTGACTGGGTGGATGGTGATTCCCGACAGGGCTGATGGCTGATGGCTGACGGTTGATGGTTAATCGACCATTTTCCCTATGCCATCAGCCATCAGCCATGTCAGAGAACACCCACCGCAGCACGCTGCACCTCGCCCTCGGACAAGCCGCCGGTCGAGAGCGGCGCACGCGGCGGCTCGCCGGCGTGGCGGCTCGCCATCACGTCGCGTTTGCGACGCGTCTTGTCGCGGTACATCCGGCTGTCGGCCGTCGCCAGCAGCGTCTCGTAGGTGTCTCCGTCGTGCGGGAACACCGCGGCGCCGACGCTGATCGCCAGCGGCAGCAGCTTGCCGGGACGTGCTTCGAACTGAAGCGTATCGACCGCGCATTGCAGCTCGAGCCGCTTTCGCTCGGCTTCTTCGCCATTGCACCCCGACAGCACGACGATGAACTCGTCGCCGGCGTAGCGGACGCAGATGTCGTACGGCCGGATGCCGGTGCGGAGGACGCTGGCGACGTCGCGCAGCGCGCGGTCGCCGACGTGGTGGCCGTAGGTGTCGTTGATCTCCTTGAAGCTGTCGAGGTCCATCACCAGCAGCGACACCTCGGTCTTCAAGCGCTCGGCGCGCGCGAGCTCGCGCGTCAGGTGCATGAACATGAACCGCGTGTTCGGCAGCGCCGTGAGCGGATCGGTGAGCGAGTCCTCCTGGGTCTGCTCGAACACCATCGAGTTGTAGATGACCGCCGCCGCCTGCTCCGAGATCCGATCGAGCAACCGCCGGTGGTCGTCGGTGTAGACCGACGGCTCGGTGTGATACACCGAAATCGTCCCGATGAACCGCTCGTTGAAGAGCAGCGGGCACACCAGCGCCGAGTGCAGCGAGGTGCGTTCCGAGGGCACGCCGGCCGCCTCGAGATCGGTGCTCGGCCGCGCGTTCACCAGCGGACGGCGGTTGCGTGCGACCCAGCCGGTGAGTCCGTGTCCGTTGCGAATCGTGAGCTGCTGAATCGTCTCCGACTCGACGCCGGTCGCAAACCGGCAGCGCAGCGTTTCGGAATCCTCGTTGTACAGGAACAACGCGCAGCAGGAGAACGGCACGATGTTGCTCAACTTCGAAGAGATCAGCGCCATCGTGTCGGACACGCCGAGGCTGCTGCCCATCGCCTGTGCGATCTCGTAGAGCGCGTAGATCTCGCGGTGGGCGAGCGCGATGTCCTGGAAGACATTGGATCGCGCCGGAGACGGCACCGCCGGCGCGTCGACCAGTCCGACCGCGGGCGCCGCCGTCGGCGCGTGCGTCGGCACACGCGTCAGCTTGCGCGACGGCTCCTGGCTGGCTTCGGCCTCGGCCGCGAGCGCCGGATACATGTCGATGAACGTCTGCACGACGCGCGGATCGAGCGCTTTGCCCGCTTCCTGCTGCAGCAGTCCGAGCGCGGCGTCGAGGCCCATCGCCTTGTGATACGGCCGCTCCGACATCAGCGCGTCGAAGTAGTCGACGACCGAGAGAATGCGCGCGCCGAGCGGGATGTCGTCGCCCTTGAGCCCGGCCGGGTAGCCTTTGCCGTCCCACCGCTCGTGGTGGCTGAGGATCAACGGCGCAACCGGATACGGAAACGGCACCCCGCTGATGATCTCCGCGCCGACCTGGGGGTGGATGCGGATCTTCTGGAACTCCTCCTGGGTGAGCGGTCCGGGTTTCGACAGGATGTGCTCGGGCACGGCCAGCTTGCCGATGTCGTGCAGCAGCGCCGCCGTCTTCACGCCCTGAATCTCGTTGTCGGGCATGCCGAGCGACCGCGCGATGCCGGCAGCGTAGACCTGCACGCGCCGGATGTGACTCTGCGCGGTCTGATCCTTCGCGTCGATCGCGAGCGCGAGCGCTTCGATGGTCGCGAGGTGCAGGTCAGAGACCTGGGCCACGTGCCGCTGCTGATCCTGGATGCGGCCCATGTAGACCTTGTAGGTGCGGTAGGTGAGATAGAGCGGTGCGGCGACCAGCGACGCCCACCAGTAGCCGCCCTGATCGATCACCGACGCGGCGATCGCCGCCGCGCCGGCGCCGACGAAGTAGCTGGGCGCGCTCCAGAGGAAATTCTCGTTCCAGACGCGCGCGATCGACTGGCGCGTCGACAAGCCGATCGCCGTTGCGATCAGCAGCGTGTTGAAGACGAAGTAGGTGGTGGCGGCGCCGACCAGCGGCTTGGGAATGGTCAGCAGCGAGAATCCGGACGTCGCGGTGACGCCGCCGAGCAGCGTATAGACGACGCCCGCTGCCTTCACGGTGAGGACGAGCGACGCCATGCTGAACGCGGTGCGGAACGGCGCCGTGCGCGACTCGGTCCGGAACGTGCACTGGCTCCAGGCGCTGACCGCGGCGACGATCATCGTCTCGTTGGCGCCGAGCAGCAGCAGCGCCGCGAAATCGACGGCGTAGGAGACCGACATCGTCGAGCCGCTCGTCGCCAGCGGCAGACGGACCTTCAACGCGGACGCGAGCGACGAGCACGCGAGCAGGATCGCGAACAGCATCGGGTTCGCGATCGCGTGCGGCGCGAACATGACGAGGATGAGCGTGCCGGCCGCCAGCACGGCTGCCACGAACAACCGCGCCGGAATCGGGAGGTCCTTCATAACATCCCGGCCGAGGGGGCGAAATGATACCCCGAAAAGGATTACCTACCCGACGTTTTCGCGGCTTCTCCGTCCGGCAGGCCGAGTCTCCGGCTCCAGCTGATACTCGACGATCTTGCGATACAGCGTGCCGCGGCTGATGTCGAGCACGCGCGCGGCCTCTTTCTTGTTCCAGTCCACCGCTTCGAGCACGCGGACGATGTGCGCGCGCTCCGCCTCGGCGAGCGACGGCATGTGATCGCCGGTCGTCGCGACCGTCGGCGTCGTCGCGTGAAGAAACTCGATGTCCGAGGCGCGAATCGAACGCCCGGGGGCGGAGAGCGCCGCGCGCGACACGGTGCTCTCGAGCTCGCGGATGTTCCCCGGCCAATGGTAGCCGCAGAGCAGATCGAGCGCTTCGCGCGAGAACCCTTTGCTGTCGAGCGGCATGCCCTGGGCGGCGCAGTAGCGCGCGAGAAACCGCTGCGCCAGCACCGGGATGTCCACCTGCCGCTCGCGAAGCGACGGCAGGCGGATGGCAAAGGCGTTCACGCGGTAATACAGATCTTCACGGAACCGCCCGTCGCGCACGAACTGCTCCAGCGGGCGATTGGTCGCCGAGATGAGCCGGAAGTCGACGGAGATCGACTTGTGGCCGCCGAGCCGCTCGAAGCGGCGCTCTTCGAGCACGCGCAGCAGCTTGGCCTGGGCGATGAGCGACATGTCGCCGATTTCGTCGAGGAACAGCGTGCCGTCGTTCGCCAGCTCGAGCCGACCGGGCTTGCGGTCGTGCGCGCCGGTGAAGGCGCCCTTTTCGTACCCGAAAATCTCCGACTCGAAGAGGGTGTCGGGCAGCGCGGCGCAGTTGACCGCCTGGAACTTCGCCATCTGGCGGCGGCTCAACTCGTGAATCATGCGCGCGACGACTTCCTTGCCCGAGCCGGTCGGTCCCAGGATCAGCACCGAGATGTCCGACTTTGCCGCGGTGCGGATCCACTCGAAGACGATCAGCATCTTCTCGTCGCGGCCGATCATTTCGCGGAAGCGCTGCACGGACGGCGACTGGTCTTCGCTGCTGACCGCCGCGCGCCGTTCGAGGAACTGGTCGAGCAGATCGACCATCGCATCGTTCTGCGGCCGGTCGATCATGTAGCGAGTCGGCAGGCTGCCGGGAACCACCTGCGCCACGCCGAAGTCCACGAGCTCGCGGATGCAGTTGTCGACGTCGAGGCGAAGCCGTCCGAAGGTCTGCATCAACGACTCGACGTCGAAGCTCTCCTCGGGACGGGCGCTCAGATATCTCAACAGGCCCGCGCGCAGCGGCGACTGCACGAGGGTCCGGAAGCGTGTGTCGAGGTCACCCGGCTCAGCCGTTCGGAGCGCAGCGGCTGCACTCGCGCGGCGCGCGCTGAAGGTAAGGTCATCCATGTAACTCTTAGGTTATCGGCTGGAGGTATCCCCGCCGACAGGCCTGGAGGTCGGGCTGCGGTAATAAGCCGTTTGGTACCGCTCGATTAGCGCCTTCATGCGGGTCGCGTCTCCCTTCCGGTGCCCGTGGCACACGATGGGGTCGCTCCCGCCGCTCGTTTCGACGAGGACGTCGGACAGCAGCACGCCGGTTTCAATTTTCACCGACGCAATATGCGCCATATGTATCGTTTCTTCCCGCTTTCCAATCCAGCGGGGGGTGTGGTGCACGACGGTCGTGGCATTAATCAGGACCTGAGTCGGGAACAGGCGATTGCCCGAACTCCAACGGCTGGCTCGAAAAACGTCACCCTCGGCGAACGGCCGGCCTTTGAGCCAGATCCAGAGCAGAATCACCACGACGGCCGCGGCGAGGGCGGCCAGGGCCCACCAGAGCGGTGCGAGGCTCGCGTCCGTTGCCAAATCCACGATCCCTGATGTTAAGCTATTTTTTTCAGCGCTCAAGGAGCAGACCTTGCCGCATCGCGCCCCGGGCACGCCTGGGAAATCCCGTCAATCGTTCCTGACCGGCAAGCCGATCAGGTACTACCGTCCCAAAGGGAGCCAGGAAATCCGTCATCTCATGGACGAAGGTTTCCAGGCGTTCAACGCCGGGCGGTTGTCCGAGGCTTCACAGATCTTCGCAGAGAAGATGCTCGATCCGGCGAACGATACGACGATTGGCCTGACTGTTGCCGGCGCGCTCACGCCGGCTGGCCTCGGCGGCTGCGTGATCGAGTTGATGGACCGCGGGCTGGTCGACTTCATCATCTCGACCGGCGCGAACCTCTATCACGACCTCCACTACGCGCTGAATTTCACGCTCCGCCGCGGCTCGCCATTCCTCGACGACGTCGAGCTCTACGAGGACGGCGTCATCCGGATTTACGATGTCCTGTTTCCGGCGACCGTCCTGCTGGAGACAGACGCGTACATTCGCGACTTCCTCGAGCGATCCGGGTTGAACGAACCGGTCGCCACCTCCGAGTTCCATTACCGTCTCGGCCTCGATCTGCTGGCGCGCTCACCGGGCTGCGAGGAGCACTCCGTCGTCGCGCGCGCCGCACGGGCGGGCGTGCCGATCTACACCTCGTCGCCGGGCGACAGCTCGATCGGGATGAACATCGCCTACCACGAGCTGATGACCGGCAGCCGCCTCATGATCGATCCCAACAAGGACGTGAACGAGGTCTGCGCGATCGTGCTCGCGGGAAAAAAGAACGGGTGCGTCATCCTCGGCGGCGGATCGCCGAAGAACTTTTACCTGCAGGCGCAGCCGACGTTGTGGGAGGTGTACGGGATCCCCAAAGGCGGCAACGATTTCTTTATCCAGCTGACCACCGACCAGGTCGTGTGGGGCGGCCTGTCCGGCGCGACGCCGGCCGAGGCGGTCAGCTGGGGCAAGGTGAACCCCGGCGTGCTGCCCGACACGGTGGTCGCGTACTGCGATTCGACGATCGCCTTTCCGCTCTTCTGCGAGTACGCGATCGGATCGCCGCACGGCCGCCGTGAGCGGAAAGAGCTCGTGCACCACCGCGATCGCCTCGTCGCGGCGCTCACCCACGAGGCGAAGGCGGCGCTGGAGCGGAGGAAGTCCGAAGTCGGAACGACGACATAGAAGCCTCCGAATGGGCAACCTTTCCGAGGAACTGGCGCCGCACGCCGAGCGCATCGTCGCGCGGCCGCGCATCTACGCGGACGCGAACGTGCCGGCAGGCCTGGTCGCGCACATGCGCACGCGGCTGCGCTGGGACGTGCTGTTCGTGGTGGAGGAAGACGATCTCCGGCGGGCGTCGGACATCAAGCACTATCAGCTCGCGCAGCAGCTTCGCCGCACGCTCGTCACCATGGACCGCGACTATCTCGACGATCGGCGGTTTCCTCCCGCGTCGAGCGGCGGCGTGCTGGTGATTCAGGCGCCCGATCAGCGGCAGCTCTCCGCGCTGCTCGATCGCGTCGATCGCGCGCTGTTTCAATCGGACAACGGCGGCGAGCCCGTCGCGCAGCCGCTCATCGGCCGGAAACTGCAGGTGAACACCGACTGGGGGCGGACGTGATTGATGGTTGCCGATTGCTGATTGCCGATTCATCGAGGATTGATTTATCGACGCTTGATGTCCTGGCAGTCTTCAATCGGCAGTCCTCGATCAATCCCCAATTCTCAATCAATCATCGATCAGCAATCAGCGATCATCAATGATGCTGGGCCTTGAGCTCGAGGACGCGCGCGCCATCGCGGTCAGGATCGACGGCGACGGCACGGTCGCGGCGCGCGCGATGGCGAGCGCCGACGGCGATCTCCCGCGGGCGGCCGAGCGCGCGCTCGATCTTGTGGCAGGGGGCGGCGCCGACGCGCGCGCGCTCGGTCTCGCCACGGCGATTCCGGACGCGCCGGCGATCGCTCATGTGATCAGCGCGCTTGCGCCGCGATTCGACGGCGCGTTCCGCGAGCATGGTCCGCTGCCGTCCGGTACGGCCGCTGCGGTCGCGGAGGCGTGGATCGGCGCGGCGCGCGGCGCCAACGACGTCGTGTACTTCGCCTGCGGCGATCATACGGTCGGCGGGATCGTGCGCCGCGGCGTGGCGGTGCTCGGCGCACGCGGGCGCGCTTCGTCGGTCGCCTGGCTGGCGCTCAACCCGGTCGAGCGCGAGGACTACCGCAAGACCGGGTGCCTCGAAGCCGAAGTCGCGGCTCCGGGCATCGTCCGCCGCCTGATCTGGCGCATCAAGGCAGGCGATCGATCGCGCGTGCTCGACGCGGTCGACGGCGACTACGCGGCCATCACCGTGAACCACGTGCTCGACGCCGCGCGCCAGCGCGACGGCGTGTCGACCTCGGTGATGCGCGACACGGCGAAGTACCTCGGCATGGCGGCCGCAAACGTGGTGGTA
>DATFWL010000374.1:0-2408 GCA_035259385.1 Vicinamibacterales bacterium
CCGGACCAGAGCGGAGGCGATGCTGACTGACTGTCCGGCCCTGCTGAATGCACGCTGGATTCATGACGAAACGGTGCTTCATTTCCTTGCGATCGAGGGATTCTCCGAGGGCGTTCGCTTCCTGGCGTCGCGTGGCGCTGACGTGAACGCCGTCAACAAGTTCGGCGATACGGCACTCGTTGACATCGCGAGCCTCGGGCTCACCGAGATCGCCGATATTCTTCTGCGCCATGGCGCCGACCCCAACGCCCATTCCCAGACCAGCGACAATCCGCTGCACACCGCTGCGCGCAATGGGCACGCAGACCTGGTTCGATGCCTTCTGAAGGCCGGAGCCAACACTCAGTACCGTACGGCTGTAGGGGAAACGCTGTTTGATGCTCTAGCCGAGAACCCGACCGGAGAGCGGGCGGAATTGTTGGCAGCTCTGAACGAATCCGGTGTCAGAGATCCGGCGACGGAATAGCGCGGCCTTTCAAGGCACGCCGATCGTCGCGTGGCGCTGCCACATCTGCGGCAAAGAGTTCTCTGTCGACAAGGGAGGGCTCTGCCGATCCTGCGGGCGTTCGACGTGCTCGAGGTGTTGGGCGGGTCGGCCTGCCTTCCTCCCGACGTCACAAACGGCACGGACGTGCAAAGCGTGCGCGCCCAGGACGACAGTCAATCCCCCGACTTCTCGAACGCGTGCCGGGTCTTGATGGCGGAGCGCCGCCGGATCGACGCCATCGCCATGAGGACCAGAAGCATCGTCAGTACGACGAAGGTCCAGTTCGGCAGCGCGGGCACGGTGACGGCGGGCGCGTAACTGAAGTTGTCCACGAGAAGGAACGTCGCGGTTGGATTGATCTGAATGGAGGCAATCGAGGTGTTGCTCACCACGCCCCAGAACGCCATGTTTGGAGGCGGGCTGCTGGGGGGAATCGTCACCACCTGCCCGGTAGAGAGTCGTACGGACCACGGTGCCTCGCCGCAACCCCCATGGATCCCGGCACAGGTAGTGCCATAGTTGAACCCTACCGCCGTAACACCCGGCGGGAGTGAGACGCTGCCGGGCGTCGCAACGACGATGGAGGCGATGCTGGTGCCGAGACTGGCGGCCGTGAGCATCGCGCCGGAAGCCCAGGCGGATACCCCGAGAGTCGCTCCATCGACGACGCCAAGAAATCGGCCGGAGGAGAACGGTGCGTCGGAGCCGATGAAGGTCACGCCTGACAGGGTCAAGCCGGCCGGGAATGACTGAAGCCCGCCGGCTGGTGCAATGCCCTCGAAACGGATCGTGACATTCGGACCGGCAGCGGTCTCCCATGCCGTGCGATTCGTGAATGTCGTCTGCGCCCGGGCAGGCGCCGCGCCGAGCGCGAGCGACCACAAAACGAGGACGGCGCCAGCGGTTCGCCGAAGACAACGCGAGGCCATCGATCCTCCGCGGTCCGAATTCTAAATCAGGATACGGAAGCAGAACGAGGCGTATTTTTCAGGCGCACGGACTCGCGCTAGTCGGTCAATCCCAGCGACTTCTCGAACGCGTGCTGGGTCTTGACGCGCGTGTAGCCGGACCGCTCGTAGAACGCGTGCGCGCGCTCCCTCGCGATTCGCGATCGCACTCGCACGGCCGTGCAGCCGGCGGCGCGTGCCCATCGCTCCCCCTCCGCGAGCAGGGCGGCGCCGACGCCAGCGCTGCGATGATCGCGATCGACGACGAGCCCCAGGATCTCCGCGCCGAGATCCAATTCGAGGAGCGGAGTGACCGCGACGTGAATCCAGCCGACCATGCGCCCGGCGACCTCCGCGACGAGGATCGACGCATGCCCCTGGTCGATCACGTCCGCAAACCGCTTTGCGAGGCGATCGGGCTCGACCGGGTAACCGAGCTGATCGCACAGATCGGCGGCGGCTGGCGCGTCGTCAGCGGTCATTGGTCGAATGACGGGAGCCGTCAGCCGCTCGAAAATCAAGCGCCCCACTGCGAATCACTTGTTCGGCGGGCTGTGCTCGTCGTCGTCCGATGCGGCCGCGTTCGCGTCAGGCGTGTTCGCGAGCGGTCCGACTGCCTGCTTGCCGGGGTGATCCGGAATGGTGACGAGCACCTCGGCGACGTTGTCGGCGTAGTTCGACTCCGGGAGCATGTGGTAGAGCCCCGTCAGCGGATCCTTCGTCGCGAACTTCACGATCTCGCCGAGCTGTGGCGTGAACCCGGGGTTGACGGTGATCCGGAGGATGTACTGTCCTGGAGGAATGACGGGCTGGCCGTCTCCGCCGTCGAGCACGAAGTACTGGCCGCCCAGTTTCCACACGTACTCGTCGGCGTGGCCCGAGCTGATGCCCTGGTTGCCCGGAATGCCGATCTGTCCGCACGACCTGAACTGTGCCGGCCCGGGAGGAATCCCGAAATAGGCCGGCGCCGGCTG
>DATFWL010000375.1:0-15421 GCA_035259385.1 Vicinamibacterales bacterium
CCAGCTGCTGAATCGCGCCCAATGCACGCCACGAGATTCCTTCAATGCGCTGGCGAGAAACGCCAGATTCGTAGCGGGCACAGCTCACGGCGTTGAAGGCGCCGGTTGAGCGGCGGAAGACGCGGCTACCGGGCCATTTCACTTACATCTCGGGGCACGGTTCGCGCGGCCCGACGCAGTCTCCGTTACATACAAGGGGTCCACCCGGCACCCTGGAACATCCGCCACAGCACCTCGTGCCACGTGGACAACTGCAGGGACCGCCGGTACCACCGCCTCCTCCGGTTCCGCCACCACCGCCGCCCTCACCGCCGCCGAGCACATTGGCAATGCAGTCCTTGCAGAACGCAAAGGTGCTCCCGAGGCCAATCGTCACGCACGCGACACACGCGGGAAAATCCCCCGGAACCGCGCAGACCGCACCACAGAGCGCGGCGTTCAAGATGATGGCTCCTGAACACGTGAGGAACTCGAAAAACCCGCACCCCTGCAGAATGATGGCGCCGTCACCCGCGCCCGGCACAGTGGTGCCAACGGCGCCTCGGTAGTGGATCAGGGTCGGATAAAGCGACGCGTCTGCCGTAAATCCTGGAGCGTTCATACATCTTCCTTCCATCGCCTTCGCATTAGCGGTCGTAGTACGGAGACAGTTTCGAGATCAGGAACGGAAATTCCTCGGTCACGTCGGCGCGCACGAGGAACTTCTCGGTAAAGTCCGTGTGGCGGTTCGTGTAGGAGAAGATGCAGTCCACAATTCGCCGCGTCCCGCTCAACGGCGACGGACGCGCCTCGACCCCCGTCAGCGAGAACTCTCTCGCGAATGCCTGCACCGTCTGGGCGTAGATGGCCGGATACCGCATCGCCAGGTAATTCAGCGCCCGGTGCTCGTCGGTCCCCCCCGCGTTGTCGGTCACCTGCAGGATCCGATCGAATACCTCTTCGGCCGTCGCATCGAATTGCGGATCCACCGTCTTCTCAGGGCGCGGAATAGCTTTCATGAGCGCATCGCGATCGAACGAGTAGATCTGATCGAAGACGACGAGCGGGACCATGAGCCCATTGCACAGCTCCGGCGGTGCGATCGGCCCCCGCACACCAATCACGACATCGACGTTCAGCGGGCTTGGTTGCGGCCGAATGGCCTGCACAAGACGTTCGAAATCCCCGGGGTCGCGGGGATGCACGATGTAGGTATCCAGACCTTGAATGATCAGCACCCAGCACAACTGGCGCGCGAGATACCGGCTCTCCGGGTTGGACAGCACGTTGTAGAACGTCTGCCGATCCGTCTGCCCGGCGGTCTCCGCTCGTCCTGTCGCCTGAGCGAACTCCTTCTCGGCCGAGAGACGAGGAAAGCGCGGCTCTATCCGTCCTATCGCGTACACATAAGCGATCGAAGCCGTATCGGCTGAACCCAAGCAACTCGCGCAGGTCACCTTGCCTGCCGGCAACACCCCCTCGGCATGGTGGGACGACACGATCGTGCCGGTGTCAGGGCTTGCCTCTTCCTGGCCAAGGGTTCGTTCAATTGTTCCTTGCTCCACAATGCCTCCGTACGGAACACGGTTCCCGACTCGCGGCTATCTGGCCCCGCCGGTGAACACCACCCGGCGGTTGAGTGCGGCCGCGCGGCGCACGCAGCTCTCGCAGGGCTTGAGCCCGACATACGACGTCGCTCGCTTGATGACGTCGCCAAGCCCAATGTCCTCCTCAACGACAAACCCAGGGAGCCGCACCCGGTACGGCGATTGACGACTGCGGTTCGGGGAGTCGCCGCTGTCGGATGGCTCGATCACAGTCGTCTCCTCCTCGCGCTCGCGGTGAGCAGCTCTTGATAGGCGGCAGCGCCATCGAGCAGGGGCGGAACGACCGCGAGTCGTCGCCGCGCAGCCACGCCGGAGACGGCGAGCCGGATCTGCGCCGCCGTCGCGGCCGGAAACAACGACCATAACAGCGCTACGGCGCCGGTGACGAACGGCGCGGCCACGCTCGTGCCGCCGAGTGTCAGCGGGGGCCCTTGCGGGCTCAAACTGGTAATGGCATCACCCGGGGCGGCGAGGCCTCGCCTTCCGATCGAGCCGCCCAAATTCGAGTAGCTCAGTGGTATGCCTTGCAGGTCGCAGGCGACCACTGGGATGACCCATGGATGACGGCTGATGACGGAGCTGCCGACGACGCCTTGATTGCCCGCGGCTGCGACGATGATCACGCCTCGCCTGATCGCCCGATCGAGCGCCTCTTCCAGGGATCGTTCTCCGCTGATGGAAGGGTGCGCGGGGGCAACGCTCATGTTGATGACGCGCGCGCCCGCGTCAATGCACTGAATAATTGCCTCGGCAAGCTCTTCGGGCGTCGCACGCGGAAGCTGTTTACCGCCGACCTGCTCGGAGAAGATCGCGCGGATGAGGAAACGACATCCGGGGCTGATCGCCGGCGCGGCAGAACTCCGCCTGGCGGCGAGAATTCCAATGACGAACGTCCCGTGCCGGCACGCCGCGCTGTTGGTCTCAAGACAGGCGCTGACACGTCCAGAGGGGATCTCGCGGAGCCGTTCGCGCGCCAGGTCGGGATGGCCTGTGGCGACGGGACCATCGATCAGCGCGATTGTCAGGTTGGAGGTGCCGCTGGTCCGTTCCATTAACGAGGTGAGCCCGGCCAGGCGGAACGCGACGTCTGATTCCCTCATTGTTCCTTCAGGCGGTCAACGTGGGTTAAACGCGTCGCACGAAACGTCGGGGTTCCAGTTCACAAACGTACCATTGGGGTTGTCCTTCCACGCCCAGACATGGAGCGTGTAGAAGTTCGGGAGCCCGAAGCGATTTGGGCTCTCAAACAGATGGAACAGCTGCCCCATGAGCTCCGGCGGGGCGGAATGCTTCGCATCCCAATCCGCAGCCAGGACCAGGAAGTCGGCGCCGGTGATCCGTACGCCACCGGCCGGCGTCGGTTCGTACAGCACGATCTCGGGACGCTTGACATCTATTTCTCCGTCGCCCACCAGCGCCAGGTTGACGAAATGCATCCCCATCGCTCCGAAGTCGCCGCCGCTGACACAGCCGAATAAAAGGGCATAGCCCTCCAGTTCCGCCCGACCGACGTCCTTGAATCGTTCGGTCGCGTCTCGGACAGCTTGCACGAGCTCGTTCTCCAGGGGGCTCGGGTTGTGCTGCTTCGACAGAGCGCCACCGTGATCGTCATGCGTTTGTGTACCGGCCAGCAATGTCGAGCTCGCGAGCATGAGCGTCACAATCGACGCGTACGCCAGCGATCCTGCCAATCGTGCGATCGTCATACAACCTCCTCCTCGACTCGAGAGATGGAATTCCCGCGTCTGTTCGACAAACAAGCGGCTGCGAGGGCACCGGATTGCGCGAGCGCGTCCCGCTCGTCATGACCAGAAAGCCGCAATGACCGCAAGCGCGGCTCAGAGCGCCCGCGATGAGCCGGAATGCCAGGTTCTGCGGCTCTTCTCACGTACGGGCCGGGACGACGCTCAGGCTCGAGCAACAGGGAGGGTGTTTGATGGCATCGCTCACACGTCCATCAGCGGCCCCGTCAATGGCCACGACTCAGACGGTGTTGACGGACGAGATGCTCGCTCGGTTTTCGAAACGCGCGCCCCAGTACGACCGCGACAACGTGTTCTTCGCGGACGACTTCGACGAGCTCAAGCAGGCCGGCTACTTGCGTTTGGCAGTTCCGAAGGAGCTGGGGGGGGCGGGCCTCTCACTGACGGGTGTGGCCCACCAGCAGCGGTGCCTCGGCTACTACGCGGCGCCAACGGCGCTGGCGATCAACATGCACCTCTATTGGACGGGGACCGCCGCGGATCTCTGGCGCGCCGGCGACACCTCGCAGCGCTGGCTGCTCGAAGCCGCTGCCGCCGGTGACGTATTTGCGGCCGGCCATGCCGAGAGCGGAAATGACATCCCGATACTGCTCTCGACGACCAGGGCCGAACGCGTCGAAGGTGGCTACCGGTTCAGCGGCCGGAAGTCGTTCGGAAGCCTGTCGCCGGTCTGGACGTACCTTGGCATTCATGGAATGGACACGGCCGATCCATCCAAGCCGAAAGTCGTTCACGCGTTCATGCCGCGCGACACCGAGGGCTACCGGATCGATCAGACATGGGACGTCCTGGGGATGCGGGCGACGCGCAGCGACGACACGATTCTCGACGGCGTCTTCGTCCCCGATCGCTATGTCGGAAGAGTTGTCCCGGCAGGCGCCGGAGGAATCGATCCCTTCGTGCTCAGCCTCTTCGCGTGGGCGCTCATCGGATTCGGCAACATCTACTACGGCCTCGCGCGGCGGGCGCTCGAGTTGACGATCGACACCGCGAAATCGAGGCGCTCGATCGGCCTCACGCGTCCGATGGCCTATCACGCCGAACTGCAGCACCGGGTCGCCGAGATGGGCCTGGCCTTCGAGCCGATCGGTCCTCATCTCGATCGCGTTGCCGAAGACTGGTCGAACGGTGTCGATCACGGCGCGGCGTGGCCGGCCAAGATCTTCGCCGCGAAGTACCACGCGGTCGAGGCGTCCTGGCGGGTCGTCGACCTGGCACTCGAGGTTGCAGGAGGATTCGGGATTTTTCGCCGAAGCGGGCTCGAGCAGCTGTTCCGCGATGCGCGTCTCGGCCGCATCCACCCGGCCAATTCGATGCTGACACACGAAATCGTGGCGAAGACCCTGCTCGGGATCAGCCCGGATGAAGCGCCTCGGTGGGGCTAGATGAACATGGTGGGGTTGACCTCGAGCGCGACTTCGGCGATGCGGTCCGTGGGCAGCCCCGCCCGGCGGGCATGTTCGCGAATCGCCTCGGTGCTCGGGGCATCGTACTCGCAGTAGATCTTGCCTTCGGCTTCGGATATGTAGCTTCTGATCCACCGGACGTCGGGCAGGTCGGTCAGCGCGGCAACCGATCGGCGGCCCGCCGCGAGTAACTGCTCGCGCGTGAGGCCGGGAACGGAGCGTTCGATGATATAGCGGGGCATCTGATGGCTCTCCTGTCTTACCCGTGATCAGTGTGGCGCGCCGCCTCCGTGGCTCCGAGCAGGGCTTGATCGCCTGACTCGGCGGCGATGGTGACGGCGGCGTCCATCGCTGTCCGAGCGGCGATGCGATCTCCAATCCTGTTACGGAGCTCGGCCAGTCGCAACTGCATCCATCCTTCGCCGGCGCGATCGCCGATGTCGTGTCGAACGAGGCGGGATTGCTCGAAGTAGCCGGCGGCGCTGTTGAGATTGTGAACGCTCAGCGAAACCTGACCGAGGCCAGCCAGCGCGTGCGCTTCGAGCTGACGCTGGCCGGCGCGCTGGCTGAGCACGAGACTTTCTTCGAGGACCGTTCGTGCTTCGTCTGGGCGACCGAGCTTCGTCAATGACACGCCGAGACTGTTCAGGATGAGCGCCTCCTGAGCCGCTTCGCCTTCGCCGCGAATCAGCGCCAGCGCCGCCTCGTAGTGCTGCAGCGCCTCGGCGTATCCGCCTCGCGCCCACTCGAGAATGCCGAGCACGTTTCGAATCGACACTTCCTTCCGGCGTTCGCCGATGGTTGCGGCGAGCGCCAGCGCCGACTCGAACGCGGGGATCGCTTCATCGGGTCCCCTGCAGCGCATCGCTCTCGCGACACCTTCGCGTGCGTCCAGTTCGCTTCTGGAATCGCCCAGCTTTCGTTGGATCGCGAGCACCGCGTGCCACGCCTGGGCGGCTTCGTCAGGGGACTCTCGTTCGAGGATGCGCGCGACGCCCGTCCACATCTCGGCTTCCGACTCGCGGTCTTCCAGCTGCGCGAACAGCTGCGCGGCCTCCTGGAGGCACGGTAACGCCTCGTCGTAGCGGGCGAGGGCGAGGAGCGCGTTGCCGAGCATCCGAAGAGATTGCACCAGGCCGTCAGCATGGCGCGCGCGGCGGCTCAGGTCGACTGCCGCGCGATAGGTGTGCAACGCCGTCTCGACGTGGCCCTGCTGCAGCTGGATATGCGCAATCGACGTGAGAATATACGACTGCTGAATCGGCAAGAAATGAAGGCGGGCCACCTCGTCGTTCTGGATGAGGCATTCGAGCGCGCTGTCGAGATCGCCCACGGCTCGATAGATGTTGGCCAGGTTCTGCCGTGTGTAGAGAAGCTTTTTGGTGTCGTTTGTAAGGGCCGGCATGGCGAGCGCCTCGTCCAACGCCGCGCGTGCGCCGGCATAGTCGCCTGTCGCCTTGAGGATGTTTCCAAGGTTAGTCAGATCGACCGCGACCGCGACGTCGTCGCGGTACTGTCGATCGAGAGCGAGGAGGCGGTGCGTGATATCCAGCGCTTCGGCGTGGCGACCCTCGTGCCACCTGAGGAGCCCGAGGCTACGAAGGCCGCTGCGTAGCAGCGTCGCCTCTCCACGCTCGTGGCCAATCCGGAGCGCCGTGCCCAGCGCGCGATCGGCAGCGTCGAAGCGCTTGAGTAGTGTCGAGAGGTCGCCCTGGCGGAGGTAGACCTCGGCGAGCCGTGCGGAGCTTCCTTCGCGAGCAAGGTCCGCGATAAGCGAATCGATAATGCGCTGCTGACGGGAGCGGAGCCCCAGTGTCTCGCACAAACGCTCCTGCTGCAGTAACAGATCCGCGCGGAGATGGCTCCGCTGGTCATCCGGCAGGTGGCCGACCCACTCGAGGACCTGGTCGAGCGCGCTCAACGCGTCGGCGAACTGGCTGACTGCGATCGCTCGTTCCACGGCGCGGCGGCCGAACTGGATCGCGGCCGGCCAGTCTTCGGCGTGGTTGAAATGATAGGCGAGCCGCGCCGCGTTGTCGTCCATCTGGTTCGCGTGCGTGGACGCGAGCGCGCGTCCGATCGCGCCGTGAAGCAGCTTTCGCTGGTGGCCGACCAGGCTGTCGTAGCAGACCTCTTGTGTCAGCGCGTGCGTAAATCGATAGCTAATCGTCGGCGCGACCGTCACCTGCTGGACGAGTCCTGCCGCCTCCAACGCGGTTATGGCCGGCGCGAGGTCGACATGAGATGGCGCGACCTTGGCGACGAGCGCGTAATCGAACTCTGCTCCGATCACTGACGCCACCCGCACGATCTCCAGCACGTGCGAGTTCAGGTTGTCGAGTCGCGCGCGTATCACACCCTGGACCGTCTCCGGCAGCGATAGTCCACCCTCGCCACCGTCAACCACAGCCTCGCCGTCGTGAAGCGTCACCGCCTGCTGTTCGAGCAGCGCCGTGCACATCTGTTCGAGGAAAAACGGATTACCTCCTGCGCGGTCGTACAATCGCCTGGCCAGGGCGTCGGACACGCGGCGAACACCCAGGATCGCCTGCATGATGGTGATCGAGGCGGCGAAGTCGAGCCGCTCCAACCGGACGAGGATCGTCGATGGCGGCCATTCATTCGTAACGCCTGGGTCGACGCGACTCGTGACGATCAGCACGAGCCGGCTCGAGCCGATCAACTCGGCCACGCGGATGAACGCCGCCCGCGACCCGCTGTCCGCCCACTGCCAATCCTCGATCAGCAACACCAACGGTGCGCGTTGTGTCATGACGCCGACGACAGCCGCCAGCGCGTCGAGCAGGGCGGCCTGAAGGTGTTCGCCTTGAAGGTGGCGGGGGAGTGCGTAGCGATCGCTGCTCACGAAGAGCAGGTGCAGCAAGAGAGGCAGGAACCGCTCGAGCGATGCGTCGACCGCTCGGATCCTTGCGGCAACGGCATCCGCATTCCCGTGCGGCGATCGCAGATCGAGAGCCGCACACAGGATCTGCACGAAGACGCCGTAGGGCATGCTGTCCCCGTAAGCCCGGCAATGGGCCCGCAGCACGCGCACGTTCGTGGCGACACCGACTCGCTCCTGCAGCTCGTACAACAAGCGGCTCTTGCCGGCGCCCGCTTCGCCGATCACCGCGATCACGGCCCCGAGTCCTGCCGCGGCTCCAGCTACGCGCGACTGAAGCATCGACAACTCGAATTGACGACCCACGTAGGGCGTCAGCCCCGTTCGGCTTGATGCCTCCAGCCGCGAGGCAATCCCTGTCTCGCCTACGACCAGGAACGGCGTGACCGCACCAGCCTGCGGGTCAAGCACTGCCGACGGGTATGGTGCTGTGTGCAGGTACGGTCCTGCAAGACGTTGCGTCTCGGGACTCATCAAGACAGCGTCAGCGTCGGCCAGGGCGGCCAGCCGTGCCGCCATCGCCGCGGGTGCGCCGACGACGTCGTACCGTCGCGGTCCCTCAGGCAAACGCCGTGCGACGACTGGCCCGACATGCAGGCCGGACTGCACCCGCAGGGTGATGCCCGCTGGGCCGTCAGGACGATTCAGCGCCCGGACGCATGCGTGCAGTTCCAGAGCCGCGCGAACCGCGCGCAGGTCGTCATCGTCGTGGGCCATTGGCACGCCGAAGAGCGAAACGATCTCGTCGCCGATCGCCTGATTGACCAGACCGCCGTACCTCCGCATGACGTCGACCGCGGTGTCGCGCACCAGCGCAACCAGACGCTGCACCTCGATCGGCGTCATCTGATCCACGAGCGACGGATAATCCGACACCATCGTAACGAGCACTGCCACGTGGCGGCGCTCGGTCGACATCCACGCCGCCGTGTCGAGTTCGTGAAAGGCGTGACTGCCATCTTCAGGCGCCGTCGCCAGCGCGGACAGTTCCGCCGCGAAGTGCGACATGGAGTTGTAGCGCTGTTCGGGCGCCTTCGCCAGCGCCCTGCGAAGTACACGATCCATCCCGACCGGAACATCGGGATAGGACGTCGCCGTCAAACTTGGATCCCGCGTCAGGATCGCCTGCACGATCGCGCGACCGTCATCGCCGTGGAACGGCCGTGCGCTGGCCAGCATCTCGTGAATGACGATTCCAAGAGACCAGATATCGGAACGACAGTCGACCGGTCCGGCGCTCGCCTGTTCCGGACTCATGTATGAGATGGTGCCGATAACTTTCTGCGGGTCGATGATGGACCGTTCGTGAATCTGGGCGATCCCAAAGTCGAGGACTTTCGCGGCGCCGTTGGGAAGGACGACGATGTTGGAAGGTTTGACGTCGCGATGAACGATTCCGCACTCGTGAGCGTGTTCAAGGGCGCGGGCGACCTGAAGCGCGATCGGGAGCGCTTCATCGAATGTCAGTCGGCCGCGGGTGAGACGCGCCTCCAGCGTTTCACCCTCGTAGAGCGGCATGGCCATGAACAACTGCCCGTCCTCGGTCTCGCCGATTTCGTAGATCGTGCAGACGTTCGGATGGTCGAGCGCGGCAGCGGCGCGCGCCTCCGCGGTGAACCGCGACTTGGCATCGGCGTCGGCGCTGAGATGTGGCGGAAGAAACTTCAGAGCGACCTGACGTCCGAGTCGCTCATCCTGAGCTTTGTAGACGACGCCCATTCCGCCGGAGCCCAGGGAATCCTTCACGAAGTACTGAGCGGTCCGGCGCCCGGACCATTCGGCCGCCGGCGTTGGCATCTGCGGGTCGGGTGGTTTCACCAGCGGCGCCAGATAATCCAGGACTCCCGCGCCCTCGTGGGCGATGAGCAGCGATTCGACCTCTTGACGCAGCGACGAGTCGCCGGTGCAGCGGGCGTCGAGCAGTGCCTGCCGCTGCGGAATCGGGCAGTCGATCGCGTCAGCAAGCAACTCCCGAACGTGCTGCCAGCGATCCGGTGTCATCCGTTCACGCACTTCGAACGGACGGTTCACCCCTGTAGCTCCCGGTTCAGCCAGGCGCGAGCCGTGGCCCATTCTCGTTTGACGGTTGCCGGCGATATCTTCAGGCTCTCGGCGGTCTCCTCCACGCTCATCCCGCCGTAGAAGCGGCATTCGACGACGCGCGCCTGGCGCTCGTTCATCGCGCCCAATCGCATCAGCGCCTCATCGAGGGCGAGCAGCTCTTCGCCGCGTGCCTCGGCGACCGCCCAGACGTCGCCTTCGAGGTGAATAGGCGTCTGACCGCCGCCCCTCTTCTGACGGCAGCGCGCGACAGCATAGTCGATGAGGATGCGCCGCATGGCCTGCGCGGCGACCGCCAGGTAATGCGAGCGACTCTGCCACGTGATCCGATTGAACTTCCGCAGCTCCAACCACGCTTCGTGGACCAGGGCCGTCGCGCTGAGCGTGTGACTCGCGCGCTCATCGCGGAGCTTGCGGGCAGCCATCCGCCGGAGTTCGTCATAAACGAGCGGAAACATCTCCTCCATCGCGGACCTCGCGAAGCAAGTGAGAAACGCTGATCATAGATATATTGCGCTCGCTTGAACCTCAACCACACCGGCGCGGGCAGGCGCAATCCACCCTCGCCTCGCAAGAGCCGCGTTTGCCGCCAAAGCGGCTCACGACGGGCTCCAGCGCTAGAGTAGGACGTACACACCTGATTACAGACGACTACACATGAGCACCACGCTATCGGTCCGAATCGATATCGACACCAAGAAGCGCCTTGAGGTGCTCGCTAAACGCGCACGTCTTCGAAGTCGTTTCTTGCCGCGGAAGCGATTTGCCGCCTTTGTCGAGGCGGAAAACTTGCAACTGGATGAAATTCAGATCGGCATCAAGGAACTCGATGAGGGCCGAGGTGTTCCACACAAGCCCGCGGCGAACTGGCTCGGTTCGTCGGGTCGCAAGCGTGAACGAAGGGCGCCGCGCGTGTGACCATCGTCTGGTCGCCGCGAGCCATCGGCATCTGGCTCATCTCCGCGCGTACGATCGCGCGTGACAATCCGAAGGCCGCTAAATCGAATTGGTTGCTCGAAGCTGTCGAGCGGATCGCCGAGCTGCCAAATCTGGGCCGTCCAGGTCGGTCACGTATCCAACGATTCCCGCCAGGAAGGCGACAGCGGCGAGCACCGCCCGCGGCAAGGGCATGATTCGCAGTCCCATCCTCCACCGATTATGTTCCCAAGCTGCTTGAGCAGGGCCGCAGGCGGGCCGAGACAGAACGGTTGCCGAGGACGCCATCGGCGGTCACGTGCCGCCTCCTTCTCGGCTTGCGTCCTCCTTCCGGTTGGGGCGAGCGCCTCAATCAAAACGCTCAGTGCTTTCGCCCGAACAGGTCAGGGCGAATCTGATGGGCAATCTTCCGGCCCAGGCCCGCACCCGTCTTCATCTGCCGAACGGAAATGCAGGCCGAGCAGCATGCGGGCTTCAACGACTTCGTCCACCACATCGTCGGCGCTTCGATAGAACGCTCTTCGCCACTCACGATATTGCGCGCCGGAATCGACAAGTGCTGCAGCCCATCTTCGTGCTGAAGGACGTCTTCGATCGTGTGCCCGACGGCGATTGTGGCACACGTATGCCCTGACGGGTATTCCGGAAAATTCGGCGTGACGGCCAGCGGCTCCCAGGCTGGATCGGGCGCAGTCCGCCGATTTCCATCGGTCTCGCCCTGCGGAATGGCCGTGACCGGCCGCCACGAGTTGAAGTAGCACTTCGCATCCCAGCAGGCGATGAGGCCATCGGCAAAGGCCGCGAATGCGGCCGATTGGAAGCGCGCCGACGTGGCAAGGTCGAGCGACTGCTCTCGCGCGATGCGCCGAATCGTCGCGGGCCACACGGTGCCGGCGAGCGGCTCCCAGAACAGCGCGCTGGCCGTCTGTTCATCGAAGCGCAGGGAGCCGTTTTTTACCCCGAAGGTTTTGACCTCGTTGTAGTCAGCAACCCACTTTCTCGATCTCAGATCGGGCGGACCTGCGGGTCGGAACTCGCATGGCGGTCGGCATCTTTGACGAACCACAGGGAGATTCGCACAGCCCGACAATTCCTCGAGCCATCTCGCGGCCGTCGATCCACAAGGATCTCCAGACCCAGCGTGATCGCTGGATAGCCAAGTTCGCGATCCCCATTCCAATAGCTTGGCAGCATGCGGCAGCTTGGATCAGACTGGTCGGGTGACACTCCTCGAACGAGAGCCGGAGCTTGCCGCGATCAAGGCGGTGCTTCGCCGCCAAGGAGGAATCCTCTTGATCGAGGGCGGCATGGGCCTCGGAAAGACGTCACTCGTCGAAGCGGGCTGCGCGCGTGCAGAGGAACTTGGCTATGACATTCTGCGTTCGCGCGGTTCCGAGCTCGAAGCGGACTTCGCGTTCGGTGTCGTGCGCCAGCTGTTCGAGCGACGCGTGAGGGGCGCCGCGCCGGAGGATTGCGACGCGTTACTTGCTGGTCCTGCGGCCTGGGTGCGGCCTCTCCTCGCCGGCGGCTTCTTCGAATCGCCGGCGCCTGACAGGTCGTTTGCCGTCTTGCACGGCTTGTATTGGTTGGCGTGCAACCTTGCCTCGTCAAAACCAGTGCTGCTCGTTGTCGATGACGCCCATTGGGCGGACGAACCGTCGCTGCGCTGGTTGGCCTATCTCGCGACGCGACTGGAGGGATTGTCTATCTCCCTCCTGGTTGCGCTTCGGCCTGGTGAGCTGGCCTCTACGAGCGTGTCTCTAGCGGCCCTGCGGTTCGAGGCGACCGCGGTTGTGTCGCTGGCGTTGTTGAGCGAGAGCGCCGTCTGCGAAGTCGTCCGCGCGACCGTCGGCGACCAGTCCAGCGACCAACTCTGCAAGGCGGTCTGGACGGCCAGCGGCGGCAATCCTCTGTACGTGACCGAGCTGCTGCGGGCGGTCAAGACTGACAAACGGTCTCCGGCCACCGTCGGCCCTGCCACGCTGCTCGTCGGTGGGCGAGAAGGTATCGCGCGGCGCGTGGTCGCAAGGGTGCGCGGACTCGGTCCGTCTGGGCTCGATTTCTCGCAGGCGCTTGCCGTGCTCGGCGACGACTGCGAGCTGCGCCACGCCGCCGCCCTCGCCGAAATGGCGATTACCGAGGCCGCGCGTGTCGCTGCGACTCTCGTTCGTCTCGAGGTGTTGGCGTCCGATCAGCCGCCGCGATTCATCCATCCAGTTGTTCGCGACGCGCTGGAGGCCTCGATGGAGAGCGACCGTCGAGACTCGGCGCACCGCGCCGCTGCGCGCCTGCTTCACGCTGAAGGAGAGCCAGCCGGACGGGTCGCCGCACATCTTATTGGCGTCGAACGCGCGGGCGATCGATGGACACTGGATCGCCTTCGGGAAGCCGCATCCGCAGCGATCGAGAGCGGCGCCCCCCGCACGGCCGCCGACCTGTTGGGCCGTGCGCTCACTGAGCCGCCCCCGCCCGGACAGCGAGTCGAAGTCCTTCGCGAAGCCGCTCGGGCGGAGGCGAGCGCCGGACTCGAAACTGCGTGCGCGCGCCTGGATGAGGCGCTGCGGTTGGCCGCTGATCCGCGCGAACGAGCTGAGATCGCGCTCGAGATCGCCGAGGCTTGCGCCGCGCTCTTCCGGTGGGCGGAGGCCGTGGATGTCATCGAACGGGCACTGTCAGAACTCGGCCACGCCGATGAAGCGCTCATGGGTCGGCTCCAGGGAGAGCTCGTCGTATCCGGTCTCCATGACGCACGTCGCGCGTCGCGGGTTACGCCGGTGCTCAGGCGACTCGCCTCGCGGCCGCTTACCGGAAGTGCGGCGGAAGCGCTCGGTGTCGCGCAGGGCATGGCAATGGTGCTCGGAGGCCGGCGGGCGGAGGAGGCAGCAGTCCCGCTGGAAACCGCTCTCGCGCAAACTGCAGCAGACGCGGCGAACTGGGACACGCGGGCCGCACTGCTGTGGAGCCTGATCGTGACCGAGCACTTCGAGAGCGTCGACGCCGCCTTGGAGCCGATGGTAACGGCAGTCCATCGCTCCGGCAGCGCACGCGGTTTTATCGCGGCCTACAGCACGCTCGGATTACTTAAGCTGCGCTTGGGGATGCTGCCGGAAGCGGACACGGCCGCTCGCGTTGCCCTGCGAGTGCTGCAACAGGGCGACTTTGTGCCTGGGCTGCCGTTCGCCGCGACCGTGTTAGCCGATGTCGCGGTCGAGGCCGGCGAGCTCGACGAGGCGCAGGCGCTCCTCGCCCTGCTTCCTCAGAACGGTTGGCCCGCAGGCGTCGGCACCGTTTTGATTCCAGCCGCGCGTGGACGACTACGGCTCGCCCAAGGCCGACCGGCGGAGGCGCTGGCCGACTTCCAGACATGCGCGGCGATGTTTAGCCCAAAGGTATGGGGCACCGAGATGCGGGATGTTGGATATCTGCACGCCCGTGCCGGGGCAGCCCAGGCATTGCTGCGCCTCGGGAAGCGTGAGTCCGCACGCGAATTGGCACAGGCCGAGCTGTCAGACGTCAGGGTGTTCGCCGCGCCGCGAGCGCTTGGAGTCGCGTTGCGCGCCGCCGGATTAGCCGAGGGCGGCAGCGCCGCGCTCGAGTTCCTTGCCGAATCTGTCGCTGTTCTCCGTCGTTCGCCAGCGTTGCTCGAGCGGGCGCACTCCTTGACCGAACTCGGAGCGGCGTTGCGCCGCAACGGACAGCGTCGGGCCGCGCGCGAGCCGCTGGCCGAAGCACTCGATCTTGCAGCCCGCTGCGGCGCCCGCCCGCTCGCGGCTCGCGCGCGCGAAGAGCTCAAGACAACCGGTGCGCGGCCGCGGCGCACGTGGCGCACCGGCGTCGAATCGCTGACGCCGAGCGAGCTGCGCATCGTACGGCTCGCAGCTGAGGGCCGGTCCAACCGGCAAATCGCCCACCAGCTGTACGTGACGCTCAAGACCGTCGAAGGCCACCTCTCGCGTGCCTACACCAAGCTCGGAATCGAAGGCCGCGGGCAACTCCCGCGGCTTCTCGAAGGCCAAAAAACCAGGGTGCCCACCCTCTAGCGAACGAGCCTCGCCAGCGCGATCCTTCGGTGTAATCAGCGATTGGAGGTAATCATGACGAGGAGCGTACGCCAGGCATTCGAGCGGGGGACCGCAACGTTCAACGCACGTGATATCGACGGGTTCGCGGAGGTGCTCGCAGACGACGTCGTCTTCGAGGCACCGGGCGGGATCCGCGGAACGGGCAAAGGCCCCTGCGTCGAGTTCTTCGGCAGCTGGTTCGTCGCCTTCCCGGATGCACACGTCGACGTGCACGGACTGCACATCGTCGGCGAGGTTGCGGTCGAGGAGGGGACGTTCACCGGGACGCACAACGGCGTCCTCAATCACCCGATGGGCGATATCCCCCCGACTGGCCGTCCGGTCAGGATCGGGTACATCCAGGTGCTTCGGTTCCGCGACGGACAGCACGTCTCGTTCAACCTGATGTTCGACCGCTTGTCGATGCTCGAGCAACTCGGTGTTGTTCCGGCACCGGCACCAGCGGCGTGATCAAGAGCGACGGACTGCGGAGCTGTCTGCAGCGACATTCAGCAATTTCGCGCGCGAGTTCTCGTCATTCAGACGCAAGGTTTGTCGATGAAACGCTCTGGCGATTCGGGACAAGGTTCTCACCGTCCACGTCCACTCAGGCGACCTGCTTGTCCGGGCAGTCACCTCGAGACTTATAAGCCCGCGGCTCGCAGAGGTCGGCTCTTGGCGATTATGCGGCCTCGGTTGATGGGTA
>DATFWL010000376.1:0-19928 GCA_035259385.1 Vicinamibacterales bacterium
CAGTCGAAGACGTCTCGAATGATACGAACTACGGGTTTGCTCAACTCGATGTTTCCAGAAACGGCATATTGCTGTACCGGAAAGGGAGGACAGAGGGTCTTTCAACCGTTCACTGGATGGACAGCACCGGAAGCATGGAGCAGGCGTTCGTGATCGAGGGTGTGTTCGTGTAGATCCAGTTTTGATCCACGCTCTAAAAGAGTGCGCCGATCGCGCGGCTTCGGCCGATGCGAGCGGAAGAGTCAGATCGACGCGACTTCCAGAATGTCGACTGGCGCGTCTCGATGCATCCGCAAAGGACATCTGAGTCAGACTGCCGCCGGCCGCTCTGTTCGAGCGTGCTGATGCCGAGGCAGCGTCAACATCAACAGGGCCACGCTCAGCGTCAGGATCGCGAAACGAATCAGAAGCGCTTCGTACGAGCCGGTTGCATCGAAGGCGCGGCCCATCAGAATCGGGCCGGCCGCCGCGGCGCCGGCCGTAGCGATCCAGGTCAGGCCGTACAGCGTCGAGAACGGCCGCAATCCGAAGTACCGCGACAGCAAGTACGGCGCGACGTCGGACTCGCCGCCGATTCCGATTCCAAGGAGCACCGCAGCGATCGTTCCGCTCGCGAACGAATCGGCGCGGGCGAGGAGGAAGGTGCCGCAGGCCGAGGCGGCAATGAGCGCGAACGATACCCGCGCCGCGAAGAACCGATCGAGCAGCCATCCCGCCGCAAGCCGGCCAACCACGCTGGCGGCCGCGGTCGCCGACACAGCCGCCGCGGCGCGGCTCGCGGATACGCCACGATCGGTCAGCAGCGCCGCCATGTGGACGACTGCCCCATTCTGCGCTGCCGCGGTACCGACAAGCATGATGACGAGCATCCAGAAGACTCGCGAGCGCATGCCGTCAGCGATGGACGTCCCGGCGGCCGGTTGCCGGCGATCGGCGATTCGCACCTCGACTGACGGACGCTCCCGGATGAATCTGCTGACGATCGGCAGGCCGATCGCGAGTACGAGCCCGCCGAAGGTCAGGCATGTACCGCGCCAGCCGACGATCGGGATCAGCGCCGCCGCCGTCGTCGGATGCACGATGCCGCCCAGCGATCGCCCTGACAACGCCGCCGCCAGCGCGACGCCGCGGCGCTCGTCGAACCAGCTGGTGACGGCGCGCGCGTAGACGACCGGCGACGCGCCGGTTCCGAACGTTCCCATGGCGGCGAAGAGGATGTACAAATGCCACAGGCGTGGCGTAAGGGCCGACAGCGCTGTGAATGCCAGGCCGAAGAGTGCCATGCAGGGCACGATGATCCGCCTGGGACCGAGGCGATCGGCAAGGTAGCCGAGTGGCGGCGCCCAGACCGCCGACATGGTGGCGGCCACCGCGAACGCGGTGGACACCGATTGCCGCGACCACGAGAACTCTTCGACCAGAGGCTTGAGAAAGATCGGCAGTGTAAAGACCAGCAGTGACACAAAGAACACGCTGACGCCGGACGCCGCCGTGACGCGCCAACCCTCGTATCGAATACTGCTTTCACTCAGCACGGCTCATCTTCACACTGAACCATGTCCGGACCGATCCAAATCGTGTAACACTCAACGCAAATCATGAAGGGCGACGACGCGTTGGCCGACGGCGTGCGGACGCTGCTCGACGAGGCGGCGCGTCTGATACCCGCGCGCGGCCTTGGCGTAGTGCGCTCGGATGGCCCGATGCATGTCGTCCTCACCTACGCCGATGCGTTCGGCGCGACTGCGTTTCGGGCGAGAGCCGCGGATGTCCCGGAGTCAGTTCGACCGCGGCGTGATCGTGAGGGTCTGGTTCTATTGGCAGCCGCGGAGCTTGCAGTCGATCCTGCCGGCCTCTTCGAAACGCGGGTCTTGCATTTCGGCGTGCCGGACGACGTTCGTCTGGAGTTCGAAGTCCGCCACATCGTGACGCAGCCAGTGCCGGGCCTCGATGAACCGGCGCTTCTCGTCGTCGCGGTCGGGGATTCGAGCGATCTCACACCGGCCCAGCTGTCGGGAGTCGGCCGGCTCGCGCAGCGCGTCGTCGATTTTCTGACCCGCGCGCCCGCGCCGCATGAAGAGCTCGAGCTCTTGCGGCGCCTCGACGTGGTCGATCGCCTGCTGCCGACCTTGTTTCAGGTGCTCGACGTCCGCGAGATCTTCGATCGGCTGTCGGCGATCGCCAGAGACGTGCTGCGGCACGATCTCGCGGCACTGGGCGTCTTCAACGAGAACCTCACCCGCGTCGAGGTCTATGTGCAGTCGGCAGACGCTCCGATCCGGGCCCGCGGCGGGCCGCTGCCGTATCCGCCGGTCCAGACCCGCGCCTGGCTGTACCGGTTCGTCGACGATCTCCGGACGCATCCGGTCGAACGCGGAGAGGAGGGGGCCACTCACGGCGGCCGATCGTCGATCCGCGTCGCGATCCGGCTCGAGGACCGCATCCTCGGAGCGTTGAACTTCACGTCGCGCCAGCTGAAGCCCTATACCGCAACCGATCTGGTGATCGCACGACGGATCGCCGACTACGTGGCGCTCGCGCTGTCGCATCAACGTCTTGCCGACGAGGCGCGGCGCGCCGAAGCGCTGCGCGAGCGTGCCGCGAACCTCGAGATGCTCGAGGACCTGTTGAAGACGCTGTCAGGCGTGCTCGACATTCGCGAGGTGTTCGATCGCGTGTCCGAGATCGCCCAGAAGGTCCTGCCACACGACGGCATGGTGATCCGGGAGATGACCGCCGATCCCGCGCGGGCGCGCAACTACGCGCTCAGCGGATTCGGCGATCTGCAGCTTCCGGCCGAGAGCCCGACGACCGAGCCGAGGCTGCTCACCGAGCCGTGGGATTTCTTCATCGTCGACGATTTGTCGACGTGGCAGGGACGCGGGCTGTCAGCCTCGGCCGCAGCCGGCTTCCAGTCGGTGCTGAGCCTGCCCGTCCGGTTCGAAGGACGGCTCGCGGCGTCGGTGAATTTCTTCTCGCGCGCGAAGGCCAGGTTCTCGCGCGACGACGTGATGGTGGCACGGCGCATTGCAGATCACATCGCGCTCGCGCTGTCACACCAGCGCCTCGCCGACGAAGCCCGCCGCACCGCCGCGCTGCGCGAGCGCGCCGCCAATCTCGAGATGCTGGAGGGCCTGCTCACGACGCTGGCCGGCGTGCTCGATGTCCGCGAGGTGTTCGATCGCGTCTCCGAGATCAGCGACAAGGTGATGACGCACGACGCGATGTCGATCTCGATGCCGACCGAGGATGGCGAGCGCCTGCGGATCCTCGTAGCGACCGGCGCGCTGAATCACCTCTCTACACCGTTCGACATGCACGTGCCCGATCGGAGCCTGTTCGAGCGCCAATGGGACTCCGTGCTGATTGCCGATCTCAGCACGAATCCGCGGTATGCCGGGACGCCGTCAGTGAACGCCGGCATGCGCGCGATGCTCAGCATTCCGGTGTGGGTCGAAGGCCGACTCGGCGCCGCGGTGAATTTCTTCTCGAGAACGCCCGGACATTTCACGACCGACGACGTGCAGGTGGGACGGCGCATCGCCGATCACATCGCGCTGGCGCTGTCGCACCAGCGCCTCGCCGAGGAAGCGCGGCGCAACGAGGAGCTCCGCGCCCGGACCGAAAAGAGCGACCTGCTCGACGAGCTGCTGGCGTCGGTGACCGGCGCGGGCGAGCTGGCCGAGGTCTTCGACCGGGTCTCGACGGTGACGCAAAAAGTGCTGACGCACGACGCGCTGGTGCTGACGGCGCTGCTGCCCGGCGGAGTACGAGCGCGCGTCTACGCCAGCGTGTCGCCCGAGCGCACCTCCTGGCCCGCGGTCGTCGACGTGCCTCCGCAGATGATCGCCAACCGCGACTGGGAATTCGATCTCATCGACGATCTCCCGGCGCATCCCGACCAGCAGAATCTGGAGGCGACGACGCGGGGGTTTCGCGCGGCGTTGCGCGTGCCGATCCGGCTCGACGGCGAGTACGTGGCTGGCGTCTCGTTCCTGTCGTTCACGCCGTCGCGCTACTCGACGGCTGACATTCCGGTCGCGCGCCGCATCGCGGATCGCCTCGCGCTCAGCTTCCTCCGCGAGCGGCGCGACGAAGCGTCGCAGCGGGCCGACGCCGCTGACGCGCGCGCGGCCAAGCTCGAGTCGCGCGTCCGTGCGCTCACCGAAGAGCTCGATGCCCGCACCGGTTATCGACGCGTCCTCGGCGACTCGGCGTCGTGGCGGCGCGTGCTCACACAGGCAACGCAGGTAGCGGCGACGGACACGACGGTCCTGTTGCTGGGCGAATCGGGGACAGGGAAGGAAGTCGCTGCGCGCTTCGTGCACCGCGCGTCGCCGCGGCGCGAAGGCCCGTTCATCGCCCTCAACTGCGCGGCGCTCCCCGAACAGTTGCTCGAAGCGGAGCTGTTCGGATACGAGCGCGGCGCGTTCACCGGCGCGACGCAGAGCAAACCGGGTCAGCTCGAGCAGGCGGCCGGGGGAACGCTGTTCCTCGACGAAGTCGGCGAGATGAGCCCGCAGGTACAGGCGAAATTCCTGCGCGTGCTGCAGGAGCGCGAGTTCCAGCGGCTCGGCGGGACGCGCGTGCTGCGCACCGACGCCCGCATCGTTGCGGCGACAAATCGCGATCTGCAGCAGGCGATGAGCCGGGGGCAGTTTCGGGAGGATCTGTTCTACCGGCTCAACGTGTTCGCCATTCAGCTGCCACCGCTGAGAGAGCGCAAAGACGATGTGCTCCCGCTGAGCGATGCGTTTCTGACCGAGTACGGCCGCAGCCTGGGGCGGCCGCCGGCGGGCATCTCGCGCGACGCGCGGAAACTGCTGCTGGACTATCACTGGCCCGGCAACGTCCGCGAACTGCGAAATATCCTCGAACGCGCCGCGATTCTCTGCGACGGCGGGCTGATCACTGCCGAGCATCTCGCGTTGACCGTCGCACCGGCGTCGGCGCCCGCCGGCGCCCGCGAGGCGCTGCCGAAAGGCGTGCCGGAGGCGGCGTCGGCTCTCGCCGGCCCGCCGTCATCGCCGACGTCGGTCAGCGATCTGAGCGCGATGGAACGCACGCTGATCGAGCAGGCGCTGCAGAACGCGCGCTTCAACAAGTCGAAGGCCGCCGCCGCGCTCGGTCTCACGCGCGCGCAACTCTATGTGCGGATGAAACGATACGGCTTGGAGTGAAGGACAGCAACCGGGCCGAGCGATCGGTCGCCGGCACGGGTGCTAGAATGCGCCCTGCCCCGATCGCATGTGGGCCGTGGGCGATGGCGGCGCACTCCGTGGCCGTGGACCGCATCCTGTCGCCCGAGACAAGGGGGACACGATGCGCGCGCTTGCCGCCGTTCTCGTCGTTCTCGTAACTGCGAGCACCGCCGCGGCACAGACCTTCCGCGGCAGCATCAACGGCATCGTCACCGACCAGACCGGCGCGATCCTCCCGGGCGCCGACGTCAAGGCAACGAACGAGGCGACCGGACTGTCGTATTCGACGACTTCGTCTACGGCGGGCGCCTTCACCTTCACCGATCTGCCGCTCGGGGACTACACGATCGTCGCCTCCGAGAGTGGCTTCGAGACGGTCACGATCCGGAGCGTGCACGTGTCGGCCGGCGCGATCTACAACGTCGCAGTGACGCTGACCGTCGCGCAGCTCGAGTCGAACGTTCAGGTCTCTGCGGCCGCGGTGACCGTCGAGACGACCTCGACGACGCTCACGAGCGTGCTGTCGACGCGAACCGTTCAGGATCTCCCGCTGAACGGGCGCGATTTCAGCCAGATGCTCGCGTTGACGCCCGGCTATTCAGGCTACGAAGGCGGTGGCGGCGCGTCGCTGAACGGATCACGATCGAACCAGTTCAACTGGCAGATCGAGGGCACCGACAACAACGATCAATGGTTCAACATCAAGGCGGTCAACCAGGGGGGCATCAACAGCATCCCGGGAGTGCTGTTGCCGCTCGATTCGGTGGAGGAGTACTCGGTCCAGACGCAGGCGGCCGCTGAAACCGGACGCAACCCCGGCGGCGCGGTGAACCTGATCATCAAGTCGGGCACCAACCAGCCGCGCGGCACCGCGTACTACTACAACCGCAACGAAGCGCTCGCAGCGCTGTCGCCGTTCGCGCCGGCCGACGCGCCTCAGAACAAACTGCGGAACGAGCACTACGGCTTCTCGCTGGGCGGTCCGATCCAGCGGGACAAGACGTTCTTCTTCACGACCTACGAACATCAGAGCTTCGAGATCGGCAACCAGGCGCTGTCGACCATGCCGTCGGCGGCGTATCAGGCGGCGGCGCTCCAGCTCCTGCAGCAAAACGCGGTTCCGGTGAACACGGTGTCGCGGTCGCTGCTGACCAATCTGTGGCCGGCGGATACGCTGAGCGGCGCCGCAGCATCGAACAACTACTTCAATCCGACGCCGCAGACCGGCTACAGCCACAATTTCATGCTGAAGCTGGATCACAGCCTCACCAACAATCATCGGCTCTCGTTTCGAGGGTTCATCGGGCAGGGGAGCCAGACGGCGCCTGTCGGTTCGCTGATCTCCTATTACTTCCAGGTCGGCCCGATCAAGGTGCAGAATTACTCGGGCGTATACAACGCGATCCTGGGGTCGGCGCTCACGAACCAGATCCTCGTCGGCGTGAACCACTTCAATCAGACGTTTTCGGATGCCAATACCACCCTCGATCCGAGGGCGCTTGGCTTCAACACCGGCGTGAGCGGGAGCGATCTGGCTGGTGCGCCGTATCTCTCGATCACCGGGTTCGATCCGACCGGCGTCAGTCCGAACTCGGGACGCACCGACCTGATCACGCACGTGTCCGACACGCTGTCGTACACGAAGGGGCAGCACGAGATGCGTGTCGGGGGCGAGATCCGGCGTGTGGCCATCGAGGAGTTCGGCGCCGGCGGCGGCAACAACGCCGGCATCCGCGGGAATTTCTTTTTCAACGGAACCCAGGGGCCGTGGCGTGGTCTGCTGAACGTGCCGGGGTACGACACCAATATCGCGGCGCTCGCCGACTTCCTGGCCGGATATGTGTACCAGTCGACGATTCTGAGCGGCGACATCAGACGGGACGTCGATCAGAACCTGTTCAATCTGTTCGCGCAGGACTCGTGGAGGGTGACGCGGCAGCTGACCGTCAACCTCGGTCTCCGCTGGGACTTCGAGGGACCGATGCACAACGATCAACAGGATCTCTCGACGTTCGATCCGAGCCGGGGAGGGCTCGTGGTGGCGGGCCAGCAGATCGAGGACCTCTACCGGCGCTCGTGGAAGAACTTCAGCCCGCGCCTCGGCCTGACGTATCAGCCAGGCGGGCGCGACGATCTCGTCGTCCGCGGCGGCTTCGGAATCTTCTACGATACGCCGGCGATTTCGCCGTTCCTCGATCAGGCGTCGCTGGCGAACAACGGCGCCATCGGCGCGGAGGCGAATCCCGCCGGCGCGAAGCCGGTCTACCAGATCACGCGGAACGCCTACACCATCGTGCCGAACGCAGCCATTTTCCCGCCGAACATCTCGATCTCCGGCAACAACGTCATCAACCTGTTTTCGATCAGTCCCGATTTCCAGCCCGCCTACGTGACCAGCTACAACGTGAACGTCGAGAAGACGCTGGGACACAATGCGATCGTGCAGATCGGCTACGTCGGTTCGAAGGGACGCCGCCAGAGCATCGTGAGGAACATCAACCAGGCGGCGATCGGCAGCGGCTTCGTCAACAGGCCGGATGCGGCCGGCTTCACGTATCAGCAGCAGACGCGTCCCTACTTCCAGCAGTTCCCGAACTTCGGCGTGATCGATCAGCTCGAGAGCGTCGGCATCTCCAGCTACAACTCGCTACAGGCGACACTGCGCACGCGAAACTGGCGCGGCATCATCTCGCAGTTCTCCTATACGCTCGCCCATAACCTGGACGAGGCCTCCAACGCGACGTCGCTGCCTCAGGACAGCAACAATCTGATGGGCGACTACGGGAGCGCCGCCTCGGACATCCGGCACCATGTCGGCGGCTACGTGCTGTATGACGTCCCGGGGTCGTCGCACGGGCCGCCATGGCTGTCGCAGGGCTGGCAGTTGAACGCGAACGTCTCGATCCGGACCGGGTTCCCCTTCACCGTGCGCGCCTCGTCGGACGCCAGCGGTACCGGCGACAACACGACGCGCGCCAATCAGGTCGGCGATCCGTTCGCGAACGTCTCGCACGACGTCGTCACCGGACAGCCGGTGCAGTGGATCAACCGCTCGGCGTTCGCGAATCCGGCCAGCGCCAACTTCGGAACGGTCGCCCGCAATTCGGTGTACGGGCCTGGCTACGCAGCCGCGGATCTGTCGGTGTTCAAGGCGATACCGCTCAAGGACCAGTTGCGCGCCCAGCTGCGCCTCGAGATGTTCAACATCTTCAACCGCGTCAACCTCGCGCAGCCGGGCAGCCGCGTCGGCGGCGGACTGGGCCGCATCGCCGACACGATTGGCGATTCGCGCGGCTCCCCAGGAATCGGCCCTGGCGAACCGTTCAACATGCAACTGGCGCTGAAGATCCTGTTCTAGACGGTCGACGCTGCTGTCCGATCACGCTCGAGGGCGCGCACAGACTTCGGAGACGTCGGAGGCCGTGCGAACGGCCTCCCCTAACGGTCAGGGCGTGAGCTGTGCTTGCGTTTTGCGTTGCCAGCTGAACGGACCCCACGAGGTCGGCGTCGAGGCGTTCTGCCACGCCGCCCGCGGGTCGATGCTCAGCTTCAGCCACTCCAGCGGGAACGTCGAGCCGTGCACGACAATGCGGTGGAAGTTCGGCACGTTGTAATACGGATGCTTGAGCCAGGCATCCTTGGTGCACGGATCCGTCTCCGTGTCGCAGGTCGAGTTCTGCTGCAGCGGATTGTCCGAGCGATAGATATGCGAGTCACCGTTGAAGTACAGCACCGGCTTCCTGTACGTCATCGTATTCGATGCCATCGCCGAGATAATCGGCTCGTAGTTGGTCTGGTGGGACGGCGCGTCGGTCGTGTCCCACATGTCGGCCTGGCCGATGATGACGATGCTGTGGGCGTTGTCACCCTCCGCCAGCTTGAACGCAGCGCTCAGCCACCGGATGTCGGCCGCCGTGCGCGCAGCGCGCTCGGCGTCTTCGGCCGCCTGGTTCTTGGCGGGGCCATTCCACGTATCGGTGTCGTTGTTCGAGCCGCCCGGGATGTTGAGCGTCACGAAGACCGTCTTCGATTGCTCCCACATGACGTTTTCCACGAACTGGGCGTCCGTCGGATACGCGGGGTCGTGCGCGATCGCCTGAGAGATCACTTGCATCGGATGCTGGCCTAGCGTCCACCCGGCGCTTGGGAAGAACAGGGTGCGGACGATTCCCAGATGGATCAGCGGGTCGCCGTTGAAATCAGGGCCGTTGCCGAACACATCCTTGCCGTTGAATTCCTTCGTCTTCGTGCAGTCGCTCCACTCGTTATCGCCTGGCGTGTAGATCAGCGGCTTCTGGAAGGCCGTCCACAGATTGAAGATTGCCTGGTCGTACGCGACCGTGCACGCCTCGCTGCCGGAGTGAATGTCGCCGACGTGCACAACCTCCTGAATGCTCGGGTCGGCGTTGATTGTGTTGACGAATGGCGGCGTCGCGCTGAATTCGGCATCCGCCAGATTCGTGAACGCCGGGTCGAGATACGGCGAGTCGCCGTACACCGCGAGCGTGATCGAGTTCGGATTCGTGTCCCTGTCGCTGCTGAGAATTACGAACGTCTCATAGCTCGGATCACCGTCTCTCCCGCTTCACGACGATGAGTAACTGGCGCTACTCAATCAAGCGGGACAGCCCGGCGTGGTCTCTGAAGCGACAGCCGCTCCGCTCCGGCACGTGTCCACGCGGCGAAGCTGCTGCCCCTTTGCGGCTTCACGAACGTGCTCGACCGCGGGCGGCGCTGGCGATCCGATGCCGCGTTCAAGCGCGTTCAGCGGCGACACTTCACCCGCTAGAATCCTGACGGTCGACGACCGATCGATGCGCGCTTCCGCGCGTCCGCGTTCTTCCGAGCGCGCGACAACGATGAACTCACCGCCAGCGCGTTCGCGGAGTTCGACTCGGTGCCCGTGGCGCTCGAGGTCCCGGTTCTCAGTGTCGAAGCGATGCACGACCTCGAAAACTGCTTCGTCCCGTGCCGCCGAAGTGAAGGCCGGCACGGTGAGTGGGCGCTCGGTCGATTCGAGCCGCGCGATCAACGACTCGATCCCGCTCAGCACGGAAGCCCATCGCCGCGGTTCCCGGTCGTCCTCTGTGCGACTCAGACGCGTTTGGAGTTCGCCCCAGATCTCGGCGAATGCTCTGGCAGCGGTCGTGTGCGCGGCGGCGACCGCGATCGGCATGCGGCGAGCGGCAATCTGTTCGACGATGCTGGCATACGGAATCTCGGCGGAGAGGAAGAGCTCGGGATGCTCCGCGGCCAGCTCACAGGCCCGCCGATGCAACGGCCTGCGGCGGTCCACCATGTTCAACACCGCGGCCAGCGACGATCGCGATCGTGACCATTCCGCCTGCCTGACCAGTTCCGCCACCATCCTGATCGAGAGCACCGTCGGAATCGCCGGAACGACGATGGCGTTGGCGGCCGCGAGGATGGCCTCGGCCAGCCGCGAGAAGCCTGCCGGGCAGTCGAGGAAGACGAGGTCGAAGTCCTCACCGATCGTTGCGAGCAGCGAGGTCAAGACGCGTCCCGGGTTGCCAAGGGAGCCGAGCAGGCGATCGAGCTTGTGGTAGGCGAAGTCTGCCGGCAGCAGATACAGGTTGTCGTAGTCGGTCTGCTTGATGGCAGCGGAGAGCGCCTTGCCGTTCTCGAGACTCCGTTTCGTGAATTCCGAGACATGAGGCCGTATGCGGAACGCGAAAGTAGACGCCGCCTGGGGGTCGAGGTCCCACAGCAGAACCCGCCGATGCGGTTCAGCCGCAAGATACGACAGATTGACAGCAGTCGTCGTCTTCCCGACGCCACCTTTCAAGTTGTAGATTGCGATGCTTCTCATCACACGCGTGTCGCCGGCTCCGGCAGGGCGAAGGCGCGCTTGCAGGCCTTCTGTACCTCTCTGTCACGGAACAGTGAGAGTGTCTCGGCCACGTCTTCTCTCGAGCGTTCGCGCCGCTGACGACATCGTTCCGCCAGCCGGCCAAGGGTGAGCAGCGCGCTGGAAGGGCTGCCGGCTGCGCAGACCGCGCGGCCGCAGTCGACGAGCAACGTCTCCTGCACGTGCGCATCGTTGAAGTCTCCGAGTGCGCGCTGCAGTTTCTTGAGCGCAGCGAGAATACATTTGACGTCGGCCGGGCGATAACAGGCTGACGCGGCGTCGACGAGATAGCGAAGCTTCTTCGCATCGATGCGGATATCGTGAAATCGCTCGGCGGCTGTCAACTCGTCGATAGCCTTGGCGTTTCTGGCGATCCGCTTGCTCAGCCGCCGCGCCCGTCGCGCGACTGCTGTGGCCAGCGGGTCATGGGCATACTCGGCCTGAGGGGCGGACGGCAACGGAGATTCGAGGAAGGCCTTCCAATCTGGAAGCAGCCGTTGATACCGCATGCTGTCCAACGCTTCGACGAGCCGATCGTATTCCCGCTGCTGCGTCCCGCCGAGGAACGCGATGAGCGCATTCATGTCGTCTGCGTCGAATTCTCTGCACTGTTCTCTGAGCGACAGCACCAGCACGTCCCTGTCTCGCGGAGGTCCGGTCAGACGACCGATCCACGAGAACTCGCCGGCGAAGTGCTCGACGATGTCAGCCCGAAACACACCGCGGATTTGCCCGAGCAGCGAGCGGGCGCGCCTGATCGCGACGCGGAAGTCGTGCAGGAATTCACTGTCTACGTTCCCGCGGACGCCGGGTTCGTTGGCCGCGAGGATCTCGAGCAGTGCGAGGTGGATCTGCCTCGCCCCGACGTCGGCGCGCACTGCCGGATCCAGAGCGAGCCTGGGCGACGAAAGATCGCGGGGCTCGGATGCGCCGACCTGCCGAAGAATCGTCGCGACCGGTCCTTCCGCACATCGCTGAATCCCCGGGCGGCTCGCGATCACCGGCACCAGCCGCTCGTATTCGTCTTCGTATCCGCGCAGCGCAGTCAGCGTGAGCATCGCGGGCCATGGTCGCCAATCGCCGTGGGCCGTCGGAAGCCGGGCATGCCCGCTCGCGATTCGAAGGCGGGCCACTGCCTTTCCGCGATCGTCGAGCATCTCGAGGACGGAACCCTGCTCCTCCGCCTCCGCCTGGGCCAGCAGGCGCCGCGGACCGACGATGCCTGCGACCTCTTCCTTCAGCGGACCTTCGGGCAAATCCCAGGCGAAGCTCACCGGGCTGGTCATCCGGACGGCGAAACGATCGCTCCCCGCGAGCGTCAGCCATTTCATCGTGGATGCGCTGTCCGCATCAGCGCGCGTGAGACACGCGCCCGCTTGACGCACGCGTCCATCAAACGTGTCCAGTACAGTAAACCGGTGCCTGGCGATTGAACGTCGGCGCGTCGGCAGGAGCGTCAGGAGATTCCTGGTGATTGCGTCGGTGGTGAGCTCGCCCGGCACGACGTACGCAGATTCCCGGGGGATAGACCGCGCGGCGTTCATGGCGTCCGGCCTCCTTCAGGAGTCAATTTCCTCTGCCCGCCTCGAGACGATGGACGAGTCGCTGCAACTCTTCGCGCAGAAACTCGGCGGCATCTTCCACACGCATCCACCGTCGTCGGCGGATCTTGTCTTCGAGCCAGTGCTCGAGCACTCTCGTCACTCGCATGAAATAGACATCCACGCGGCGGAGGCTGTTGCCTTTCGCGTGCTGATAACGGCCGACCGGTTTACGCGCGACGACGCCGCGGAGGCCGGCTTCCTCTTCGGCCTCACGGATCGCCGCTTCCCGCGGAAGCTCGCCAGCATCAACTGAACCCTTGGGAAGAATCCACCGCTTGCCGGTCGAGGTCGTTATCAGCGCGACCTCGACGCGCTCCTTCCTGATTCGATACGGAATCACAGCCGCCTGGTGCTGTACACGCGCCATCGATCCTCCCGGCACAACGGTTCAGGAGCCCTGTGCGCAGCCGATCTGTCGTCTGTGAATGCCGGTTCCGGGTCGCTCGGGAGACCGTACCAAATTGCCGGTCGCAGTACAAGGCGCGATTTGAAATGGGACGCGACCTACAGGTTGGAGCGGAAGGCCGCGACCGTGGGGCCTTCGACCCGCGAAAGGCGATGACACTCGGTGAGCGACTTTGGACCGTGGCTAATCAGAGCGGCACGATCGCGTGAAGAGGACTGCGGAGCGCTCCTACCGCGGCGATGTTTGCGCCTTCCCCTCGATCCAATTGAGGACGACTGTGATTGCCGCGGGCGCACCGCCGCCGGCGCTCTCCCTGCTCGCCCGCGTGACCACGAATCGCTGTCGGTCGGGCGTCACATCGAGAGTCCTGAACGGAATCCCACCGTTGCCTCCGCCGGCGCCGGACATCAGGACCGCCGTGAACAATTCCCGGGGCACGCCGGCCTCGAAGCGCGTGCCGCTGCCATTCACCTCCACGGACATGATTCGGCTCAGTGTCGTCCCCGATGCCGGATCGCGGCCACCCACATCGACATAGAAGAGCTCTTTCCCGTCGCTCCGCCAGCTCCACGAGCGCGTTGGGACTCGTAGAGCGTCCAATCCGAAGATCGCGGCGATGTTGGGATGATTGAGTGCGGCGAGCGTCTTCGCTTCACGATCAAAGCGTGCGAGCCGTTCGGCGTCAGCGGCGACCGCGTCGGGCAACACCTTCACCGCCACCTGCCGCGACAGACTCGTGTTCGGCGGCACGATACACCTCGCCCATGCCACTGGCGCCGAGAAGCGACTGGATCTCGAACGGACCGAGACGCGTGCCAGGGGGCAGCGCCATTCCGCGACGATTCTATGTGCAGTTGGGGCTGTACTAGACACAGCTGCTGCGGGCACGCCCTGAACGACGCATTGGAGTCGCCGAGGTTAGCCCGCCGAAAGCTCGTAGGGACGCCGCAATGTTCTTGGAGCACATTCGATGAAAAGGGCGGAGCTCTTACAGCAGTCGGCCTGATGGAACTTGTCGTTCTGACGGTTCGATATGTGGGGAAAGTACATCGCGATGTGTAGCAAAAGCTCGACACGAGATCCCCGCCGAGGGCCGGAGTTGTGCTGATTAGCAGGTGAATTTCGCTGCGCGGCGTTGGCACATGCTTTGAGTCAGCCGCCGCGCAATCGACCAGGCAAGATGACTCTGAGCGCCATGACGTCATGACGTCATGCGCGGAACGGATGAGGTGTGCGGGATGACGAGGTTCTCCCGTTGCGCATGGCCGATCGTTCTGACGCTCGCGGCTGGGCCCGCTGGGGCCTTCGCAGAGTCGCTCGCCTGCTACCCGCTTCGGCCTGGTGACACCGCATCCCGAATCGCAAAGCGCATTACCGGCGACGCTTCTAACAAGTATCAGCCCTGGTTCGACATCGTGAACCTCTCGGGCAGATCCGTTCCCAAGTCGCAGTACGATCGCGTTCGTTCCGGTTGGCGCGCCTGCGTCCTCGAGAAGACGGTCGAGGGCCGCCCGCTGGAAGCGCGTCAGGTCGTTACCGACGACCCGGCGAGGGACGTCGAACCGCCCGCCGGTCCACCGTCGGCCAATGCTCCTCGCACGATCCAGGATGTCTTTCAACCGAGTCTGGTCGCCCTTCGAGCGAGCCTGAATGTCGACCCCACACACATCTGGCTTGGCGCCGCCGCCGTCGTCCCGGCGCTGGGATTCCTGATCCTCGGCGGGTACGTCCGGCGGCGGAATGCGGCAACGATTTTCATGACTCAGTTTGCGAATCTCTTTGTGCGCGAGTTCGGGCGTCCACTCCTTCAGAACGCGACAGAGCCCGCGGTGAGGAGCCAGCTTCGCATCAGCCCGTATCGGGCGCGGATGGAGATCTGTCTGGCGCCCGGAAACGGACGCCGCTATCCGAACCTGTCGGATCACCGGAAAAACGTGGAGTACGACGTGGACCGCGTGCTGTCCGCGCTTGCCGATGAATCATTCGCGCGCGGCCGGCTTCGCATGCGGGAAGGATGGGTCGTCGTGCCCTTTCGCTTCAGCGCCCGCCTGAAGCAACGAGGAGTCAGATGCATATCCTCCTTATAAGCGCCGGGGGCGGCGGCGGCAGCATTCTCCGATCGGTGAAGGCATCATTTCGACGCGATCTGGCGACGATCCAGAAGGCGGACTCCCGTTACGCGGAACGGCTCAGTCGCTCGGTGACGACCCGGTTTCTGGACACCAATGAGTTCGCGCTATCCGATCTGCCGGAAGCGGAGCGGTTGCTCATCGGCGCTCAGACGACGGGCCGGCTGGGCGCCAGGCACAACCCTGAGGTGGCACGACAGGCGCTGGACGAATCGCGCAGGGAGGTGGAGGCGCTGTTCAGCCGCTATTCGATCGTCATCATCGTGGGCACCGGAGGGAAGGGTACCGGCTCGGGAACGATGTTTCCGCTAGCGCAGATCGCGCGTCAGCAGAAGAAGCTCGTTTTTCCTGTATTCGTCCGCCCATCGTTCGAGCGCCACGAAGTGGACAAGCGCCACTATGACCACGCGGTCCGCGTCATCGAGCAGTTCGACTCGGCTGGAATCCGGCTGATGGAGATTCTCAACGATCACGGCTACGTGGAGCACGATCCGCGCTCCCAGGCCGAGGTGTGGGAGCGGATGAATGTGCCGATTGCCAGGGGCCTGCGCGGGTTGATTTTCGTCCTGTGGGACCTCTCGCAAGTCGATCCATCCGATCTCTCCGTGCTGTTTGCCGGACACGGCCGCATGCGGATCGGTTTCGGCGAGATCGACCCTCCGGTGGGGAGTGATCCTTCGGATGACATGGTGGCGACAGCCGCGCGCCGGTGTTGCGACAATCCGTACTACGCATTCCGGAAGCCCGCGGGGACATCCTTGATCTGCATCCAGGGCGATTGGTCAAACGTCGTCGATGCCAAGATCAAGGGGCGGCTCGCGAGCGCGATCGGCGTTGATTCCAAGAGTCCCTACAGCCCGCTGTACGCGCGAGCCCTGGGCACGCCGAAGCCGTGGGGCGTCACGGCGCTGTTCGCCGAGTACACGGGCGCGCATCAGCCGCTCGAGATCGATTGGAGCCTCGAGAGAGGCGTCCGCTCCGCGGCCGTATCGCACGAGAGCGTGACAGAGCCAGAGTCGACAGAGGAGTCGTCTCCAACCCCAGCGGACTCTCCGACGCGCGCCGAACCCGCAGCCGATCAAGCGCATCTCGAGCAATCTCGTGGACGTCCGTTCTCGACGCTGTGGGAGTTTGCGGCTGCCGTCAACCGTTCCGACCCGGCTGCGCTTGCTCTGGCGAGCAACGGCGCGACCTCAGAGATCCCGTTCGACGGGGACGACGTGAAACGACTCATCAACTCCATGTGGTTTCGCAGCGTCATCCCCCGGCTGTCTCGTGAGTGGCGCGACCGGGTGCTCGACGTGCTGATCGACAGCGTATTGCTGAAGGATCATCCGGTGAAGCTTGGCCGGCAGTCCACGCATCTTCGTGAGCTCAGTTACCTGCAACTGCAGGAGCTTGCAGCGCGAAGCCCCGTCCTGGACGTGGTTCGACCGGACCTCGATCTGCTGATCGCGGTTGGCCGGCTCTGGGGAGGCGACAGCGTGAAGCGCTTCCGCTTCGTTGAATCCCACGAGCGCCCGGAGGCCCACACGGATAGCCTGCAAAAGTTTCGCAGTTGACGTGCTCGCCAGGCGTGATTCGAGGCGGTGCCGTACGCCACGAATTTCTAATGACGTAACAGGCTGCGCCGAGGGCGTCACGACTCGTAAGCGGCGCCGCGAGAAGGCGCCGCGCACAAACCTGGCGCGGAGCATGCCGGTGGCGGGTATGCTGTGGCCGTTCAGCTTTCATGTCCGCACCACGGCGCCCGCCGTTCGTCTGGCTCGTCGTCCTGCTCTGCGCCGTCTACGTCGCGTACCTCGCGTTCACCATCCACGCCGTCGCGACGTACTACGGCGACGTGAAGGATCCCGGCTGGCTTCTCCGCGCCACCGGTGACGGCTGGTTCGTGTCGCATGTCGACGCCGAGGGCCCCGCCGGCACGGTGGAAGTGGGCGATCGGCTGGTCGCGCTGAACGGCGACGAACGAGCCGCTGTGATCGGCACGTCGCAGTTCCGCGACGTCGATGGCGGCGCGAGCTATCGCGTGGACTTCGAGCGCCGCGGGCAGCGCGTGTCCCTCGAGCTGCCGCTCAGCATCGTCCGAGGCCGTCTGCTGGAACCGCTGTTCCTGGTCGTGAGCGTCGCGTTTCTGCTCTGCGGCGCCGGACTCGCAGTGCTGCGGCCGGGCGACCCGCAGGTGCGCCTCATCGGCCTGCTCATGATCGTCGTGGCGTTCACATCGTTGATCGCGGCGCTGAGCCCGCCCCGTCCGTTCCTCACCGGCTGGCAGCGCGTGGCGTACTACGCCCTCGTGGTGTCGAATGTCGGCCTGCTGGCCATGCCGATGGCCTTTCACCTGTTCAACCGGTTCCCGGACTGGGCGATGCCCAGCCGGCCCTGGCGGATCGCACAATGGCTGCTGTACGCGATCGGCATCGTCGTGATGTGGCCCGCGGCGGCCATCGCCGACCTCGGCCTCGCCGTCTTCGAACCGGCTACGCAGTTCCTCGCGGCGCATCCACGGCTGTATCTCACCTCGGTGCTGACCGCCAGCAGCGCGGGATCCGGTGGGTTTTTCTATCAGGGCGTTTGTCTGGTGCTTGCGCTGGTCGCGAGCGCGCGCAATTACCGGCGCCTGGGCAGCGAAGGCAGCCGCCGTCGCGTCCGGTGGGTGCTGGCGGGGCTGACGGTCGCGCTGATTCCGTTCATCGTGCTGTCCCTCGCACGCGCCACCGAATGGATCAGCCTGACGAAGTATCACCTGTACATGCCGATCACGTTCCTGGCGATGCTCTTCATACCCGCCGCGATCGTGATGGCGGTGTGGAAGGAGCAGCTGTTCGACATCCGCGTGCTGGTGCGCCGCGGGCTGCAGTATCTGTTCGCGCGCGCGGCGCTCCGGACCCTGTTCGCGCTGCCGGTGTTGCTGCTCGCCTTCTCGATCTTGTCGAATCCGAACCGGACGGTGGCGCAGATCCTGACGCAAGGATCCGGCTGGATCAACGTCGTGCTGATCGGCGCGATTGCCGTCGCGTTGCAGTCGCGGCAGACGTTGCAGACGTCGCTCGACCGCCGCTTCTTCCGCGAGGCGTACGAGCAGGAGCAGGTGCTGTCGCGGCTGATTGACGAGGTCCGCCAGCGCGAGTCGCTTTCCCAGGTGGCAACGCTCGTCGGCGCGCGCGTCGATTCGGTGCTGCACCCGGCGTCGCTGCACATCTTCTATCGCGCGCAGGAGCGCAGCGACCGCTTCGACGGCCACTCATCGTCCGGCGCGGTCAGCGGCCTGCAGCTCAGCGCGCAGCCGGCGCTGCTCCGCCTGCTCGAGACCGACGATGCCATTCGCGACGTGCCGGCCGGGATCGAGCGCCTGCCGCAGGCCGAGCGGGCGTGGCTCATGAACCTCGGCGTGCGCCTGATCGCGCCGATCGCCGGCACGCGCGACCGCCTTGTCGGCGTGCTGCTCCTCGGCGAGCGGAAGTCCGAGGAGCCCTATTCCGCCACCGACCGCCGCCTGCTGCAGGGCATCGCGGCACAGATCGGGCTCGTCTATGAGAACCAGCATCTCAAGGAGAGAGTACGACGCGACGCGGACGTCCGCCGCGACGTCTTGGCTCGATTGGACAAGGGCGGCCTCGGCCTGCTGAAGGAGTGTCCGGCGTGCGGACGGTGCTACGACAGCGTGTCCGAACGCTGCGACGCAGACGGCGCCGAGCTCGCCTTGACGCTGCCGATCGAGCGGACGCTGGACGGCAAGTACCGGCTCGACCGGGCGCTGGGCCGCGGCGGCTTCGGCGCCGTGTACGAGGCGTCGGACCTGCGGCTGCAGCGGCCGGTGGCTGCGAAGGTGATGATGGGATCGCTCTTCGGCGACCAGACGGCACTGCGGCGGTTCGAGCGCGAAGCGCGGGCGGCGGCGAAGATCGATCATCCCCACATCACGCGCGTCCATGACTACGGAACGGTCGGATCGGGCGGCGCCTTCCTGATCATGGAGCTCGTCTCGGGCAACACTTGGCGAGCCGAGCTCCAGCACGCGCGCGCCGTCGCTCCGTCACGCGCGGCCGAGTGGTTCCGCCAACTGCTCGACGGCCTGCAGTTCGCGCACGGCATGGGGATCGTGCATCGCGACCTGAAGCCGGAGAACGTGATGATCGTCTCGCCGAAGCCTGACGGAATGCTGCGGGCAGAGGCGGATCAGCGGGTGGAGACGGTCAAGATCATGGACTTCGGTCTCGCGAAAGTCATGGACGCGGGGGCGGGCGCGACCGAGTCCGTCACCGTCGCCGGCACCGCGCTGGGGACGATCGGCTACATGGCGCCCGAAGCGCTGACCGGCGGCCTCGTGGACGAGCGCACCGATCTCTTCGCGATCGGCGTGATGGTGGTGGAGACCGTCACCGGCGCGCGGCCGTTCACCGGCGCCACGCCCGAGCAGGTGCTGACGGCGCTGCTGCGAAACGACTATCACCTGCCCGGTGCGTCCCCGACGATGCGCATGCTCGACACGATCGTGCAACGCTGCGTCGCCAAGGATCCGCGGGACCGATACGCATCGGCGTCCGAGCTCGCGCACGAGCTCGTGCCCGCGTTGGCGCGGTGCGAGGGCATCGGCCCGGGCGCGGCGCAGGAAGGCGCCCAGCCGGTCGCGTTCGATGGAGCAACCGTCGTCACGAAACGCGAAACTGAAATCAGCAAAGAACACGCGTTGCCGAAGAACCGTGCATGAACGGTACG
>DATFWL010000377.1:0-16849 GCA_035259385.1 Vicinamibacterales bacterium
TGGAGCCGGCGACCAGACTTGAACTGGTGACCTGCTGATTACGAATCAGCTGCTCTACCAACTGAGCTACGCCGGCCGGCGTGAATTCAGTATTCTAGCACGCCGGATGGTCGTGACCCAGCGGCGCGACGTGGCGACGAAAGGGCAGGGCGACGCCCACGACATCACCGATCGTGTTGCCGCCGCCGTCGCCGAGTCGGGCTGCCGCGCCGGTATCGTCACGATCTTCGTCGTCGGTTCCACGGCCGCGGTGACGACGATCGAGTTCGAGCCGGGCGCCGTCGCCGATCTGAATCACCTCTTCGAGGCGATGGCGCCGCGCCGCGCCGATTACCGGCACCATCTGCGGTGGGGCGACGACAACGGATCCAGCCACGTGCGCGCGGCGCTCCTCGGTCCGTCGCTGACGGTACCATTCGCGAACGCAGAACTCCTGCTCGGCACATGGCAGCAGATCATGCTGCTCGAATGCGACACCCGTCCTCGCCGCCGCGAGATCGTCATTCAAATCGTCGGCGAGTAAGAACCAAAGAACGAGAACACCGAACCGAGAACCCCGAACCTCGATCGCCTTACCGTCGAAAGTACGTGTCGGTCCCGTCGATCCAGTCCTGACGGATCGGACTGAAGACGTCGAACACGAGCGTGTCCTCGATCACTTCCACCTCGTGCGGGACGTTCGGTGGAATCTGCATGACCTCGCCCGCGCGGACAACGATGTCGCGGCCGTCGATCGTGAAGCGCAGTACGCCGTCGACGACGATGCTGACCTGCTCGTTTTCGTGCGCATGCAGCGGCACCACTCCGCCGCGCTTCAACGCGAAGCGGGCGACGGTCACCCGTTGGGCAGTGATGTACTGCCTGGCGATTGCCGCGGTGATGTGCTCGGGCGCGAGATCCGACCAGCGATGATGCGTGACGGTTGACACGGCCATGAGGTTCTCCACGGTCCGGCAAAGACCGGACCCTACGCAGTACTGACGACGCTACCGGCGACGCGAACTGTCAGCGGCGCGCGTCGCGCTCGCCGCCGATGCCGTTCGTGAACAGGATGCAGGCGTATTGTGATATACTACATACCTGAACTAGATGAGCGAATCGGGCAGAACTCCTTTATTCGCAGTGCTCCACGCCGCCAGCGCGCTCGAGTCGCGAGTCGAAGCGCGACTGGCAGACGTCGGACTGTCCCTGCCAAAGCTGGCGGCGCTCCACCAGCTGTCGCAGGCGGGGGAGTCGCTGCCGCTCGGCCAGCTTGCCGATCGCCTCGCCTGTGTAAAGTCGAACGTCACACAACTCGTCGATCGTCTGGAGGCGGACGGTCTCGTGATTCGTGCAGCCGACCCAAACGATCGGCGATCGCGGCTCGCGGTCATCACGGACAACGGAAAGACTGCCTACGCGCGCGGCACGCAGATTCAACAGCAGGCCGAACGCGAGATCTTCGGCGCGCTCAGCACGGAAGAATCGTCGGCGCTGCATGCGCTTCTGGCCAAGCTGGCCGGGTAGTGCCTCGCGCCATTTTTTGTTGAACGATAGTTCATGTCTGCATTGTTAGGGAGAGAAATATGCGACGCACTTTGACTTGGATGCTGATCATCGTGACGGCCGGGATGTTCCTGCTCGCCGGCAGCCTGAAGCTTGCCGGCGTGGAGATGGAAGTGGGTTTGTTCGCCGTGATCGGCATCGGACAGTGGTTCCGCTATTTCACTGGCGTTCTGGAGATCGGCGGCGCGATCGGACTCTTCATCGAGCCGGCTGCGCCGTTCGCCGCGCTGTTGCTCGCGACGATTATGGTCGGCGCGATCATGACGCATCTGTTCATCGCGGGCGGCAGTCCCGCTGTCCCGATCGCGCTGCTCGCGTCGTCGCTGGCGATTGCGTGGCTGCGGCGTGAACGGTCGAGGTCTCGACGGGCGATTCCCGCGTAAGTTGGTTGCTCGGCGTACGCTGCTGCGCTACGATGGTGGTTTAAACCACCCCCAGGAAAGCGGACTGTGGAGACTACCGCAGCGGAAGCCGCCGACCTCGTTGTACGCGGCGCGCGCACGCACAACCTGAAGAACATCGACGTCACGCTGCCGGTCGGTAAGCTCGTCATCGTCACCGGCGTGAGCGGCTCGGGGAAGTCGTCCCTCGCCTTCGACACGATCTACGCCGAGGGCCAGCGACGATACGTCGAGTCGCTCTCCGCGTACGCCCGGCAGTTTCTCGAGCGGATGGAGAAGCCTGACGTCGATCGGATCGACGGCATCGCGCCGGCGATCGCCATCCGGCAGAAGAACAGCGTCCGCAATCCGCGCTCCACGGTCGGCACCACGACGGAAATCCACGACTACATGCGGCTGCTGTACGCCCGCGTCGGCCGTACCTTCTGCCGCAATTGCGGACGCGAAGTCGTGCGTGAGACGGCCGAAGTCGTGGCGTCGCAACTCGCCGAGCTGGCGGCCGGTACGCGCCTGCTGATCGGGTTCGATCTGCCGGTCGTGGAAACGTCGGGCGTGAGCGCGGATGTGGTCGAGGTCGACGAGCTTGCAGAGGTGGTGGAGCCGGACGAGGCTGAGGCTACCTCAGCTCAGGGCAGTCTGCTGCCGGCTGGCAACGGCAACGGTGACGCGCGCCGGTCGGCCTCCGCTGCGGCAACCTCGACGACAGCCGTTACGTCGACGATTGCGACCCTGCGGAAGAAAGGCTTTGCCAGGCTCCTTGTCGGCGACCGTGCCGTCGGCATCGACGATGTGGACATCGCGTCACTGCCGGATCGGACGCTGCTCAAGGTCGTTGTCGATCGCGTGCAGGTGAACGGCGACGAGCTGCGGCAGCGGCTCACCGACTCCGTCGAGACCGCCTATCTCGAGGGTGGGGGAGCGGCCTGGGCGATCGAGCAGTCGCAGGCGGCGGGCCAGCCCCAGGTCACGCATCTGTTCTCCGAACGCTTCGAGTGCCGGCGCTGCTCCATCACGTACGAGGATCCGCAGCCGCGGCTGTTTTCGTTCAACAATCCGTTCGGCGCCTGTCCGACGTGCCATGGCTTCGGCAACGTCATCGAGCTCGACATGGATCTGGTCGTGCCCGATCCGTCGAAGTCGATTCAGCAGGGCGCCATCGAGCCGTGGAGCAAGCCGCACTATCGGGCGCAGCTCGCGGAGCTGAAGCGGGCTGCGAAGAAAGCACGGATTCGCCTCGACGTCCCGTGGTCGGAGCTCACCAACGAAGAGAAGACGTTCGTCGTCGAGGGCTCTGACGAGTTCGACGGCGTCCGCGGATTCTTCCGCTGGCTGGAGCGGAAGAAGTACAAGGTGCACGTTCGCGTGTTCCTCAGCCGGTACCGCGGGTACCTCACCTGCCCGGACTGCGGTGGAGCGCGCCTGCGGCGCGAGGCGCGCGACGTGCGCGTCGCCGGGCGCACGATCGATCAGGTGTCGGCGCTCACCGTTCTCCAGGCGCAGGCGTTCTTCGCGGAACTGCAGCTCTCGGAGAAGGAACAGGCGATCGCCGAAAAGGTGCTCAAGGAGATTCAGCGCCGGCTCTCGTTCCTGAGCGACGTCGGTCTCGACTATCTATCGCTCGACCGGTTGTCGTCGACGCTCTCTGGCGGTGAAGCGCAGCGCATCAATCTCGCCACCTCGCTCGGTTCGGCGCTGGTCGGGACGCTGTATGTGCTCGATGAGCCGTCGATCGGCCTCCACTCGCGCGACAACCTGCGGCTGATCGCGATTCTTCGGCAGCTGCGCGACCAGGGAAACACGGTGCTCGTGGTCGAGCACGACGCCGACATGATCAAGGTCGGCGATCACATCGTCGATCTCGGGCTCGGAGCGGGCGAACAGGGCGGCCGCGTCGTCTACTCGGGATCGCTCGACGGATTGATGCAGGAGGCGCGGTCGCTCACCTCGAAGTACCTCCGTCAGGAGCTGGCGATTCCGGTTCCGCAGACGCGGCGCCGCGGCATGGGCCAGAAGATCAAGCTCACCGGCGCCACCGAACACAACCTGAAGCATGTCGACATCGCGATTCCGTTGAACACGTTGACGGTCGTCACCGGTGTCAGCGGCTCGGGGAAGTCAACGCTCGTGCACGACGTGCTGTACGCGGCCATCAAGCGTGCGAAAGGAGCCTGGGAGAAACGGGTCGGCACGTTCGCGAAGCTCGAAGGGGTCGAGTACATCTCCGATGCCGTGCTCGTCGATCAGGCACCGATCGGCCGGACACCGCGCTCGAACCCGGTCACCTACCTGAAGGCCTTCGATCCCATTCGCGAGTTGTTCGCAGCCACGAAGGACGCGCGGTCCCGCGGCCTCACGTCGAGTCACTTCTCGTTCAACGTGCCCGGCGGCCGGTGCGAGGCGTGCCAGGGCGAGGGCGAAGTCCGCGTGGAGATGCAGTTCCTCGCCGACGTGTTCGTGCCGTGCGACCAGTGCGACGGCAAGCGCTTCAAGCCGCAGGTGCTCGAGGTGCGCTACCGCGGCCGGACGATCCATCAGGTGCTCGATCTCACCGTTCGCGAAGCGCTCACGTTCTTCAGCAGCTCACCAAAGGTCCTGCGGCGGCTCCAGGTGCTCGACGAAATCGGCCTGGGCTACCTGCGTCTCGGTCAACCGGCGACGACGCTGTCGGGCGGCGAGGCGCAGCGGATCAAGATTGCCGCGCACCTGTCGTCGCATGGCGGCGAGCGCCTGCTCTACATCCTCGACGAGCCGACCACGGGGCTGCACTTCGACGACATCGCCAAGCTGCTGACCGCGTTCAAGAAGTTGCTCGAGGCAGGACACACGCTGCTCGTCATCGAGCACAACCTCGACGTGATCAAGACGGCGGACTTCGTCATCGACCTCGGCCCAGAGGGTGGCGAAGAGGGAGGGACAGTCGTGACGACCGGCACGCCCGAGCAGATCGCCCAGTGCGACGCGTCGCATACCGGCCGGTACCTGCGGCCGGTGCTCGCGGAAGGAAGGTCGCACGCGTACGCCGCCGGACGGTGAGAGGCAGCGCAGGACGGGCGGGATGGGCAGGACGGGCAGGATGGGTCGGAGCGGAGAGGCACTCGTCACCGTGACGTTGTCCTGCCTGCCGGCCCTTCCCGCCCTTCTCGCCGCTCCCGCCCTTCCCGCCCTTCCAGCCCTGTCCGCCCTCGTCGCGCAGGCCTCGTTCGAGGAAACGGTGCGCGATCTCTCGAGCAGCGATTCGGACACGCGCCTGCGCGCGGCGCTGCTGCTCAGGGACGCGGCAGATCCCGAGGCGGCGCTGCCGCTCGCGCGTGCCGTCGTCGACACGGTTGACGAAGTCCAGCTCGCCGCGATCGCGGCCGAACTCAACATCTTTCTCGCGGAGAAGCTGGTTCCGAGAAAGCGCGTGGCGCTTGTCGTCGAGGTTCGGAATCAGATCCTCGCCGAGCCGGCGTTCTCGGCGGGACCGTCGGCGCTCGGATCGGCGCCGGCGCCGCCGGAGGTGCTCGACGCGCTGCGCGTCGCCGCCCGCGACGACAACCCGCGGGTTGCCATCGAGGCGCTCTACGCGTTCGGCACGCTCGGCGACACGCCGTCCGGCGCGGCGCGCCGCGAGCTGCTGACTCGAAGCGGCGCCGATCTCGCGGCGCACCTCGGCGCAGCGGATCCGGCGAAGCGTTACGCGGCGGCGCGCGTCATGGGCCGGCTGTTCACCAGGCGCACGCAGGACGATCCAATCGATCCCTCCGTGGGCGACGCCGTCATCACGGCGCTGAACGACAGCGATCGCGCGGTGAAGAGCGCCGCGATGCGCGCGCTGGGGACGATGCGCTATGCGCGCGGCGTCCAGGCGCTTACCGACTTGTTCACGTTCTACGGCAAAGGCGACAACGCCGAGGCCGCGCTCGATGCGCTCGCGCATATCGCGCATCCGACGAGCATGCCGCTGCTTGTCGCGCAGCTTGTCGGCAGAAACGCGGCGCTGCGGGTGATTGCGATCGAGGGTCTCGCGCGCGCCGGCGATCCGGCGCGCCTGGCAGACATCCGGACCGCGACCGACGCCGACCGCAGCGATGCCATGGCGCTCGCGGGCGCCTTCGCGTCGGCGCTGCTCGAGAACGGTCCGGTCGAACGCATCGTCGACGCGCTGACGAAGCCGAAGCTGCGCGATCGCGCGCGCCAGTACGTCGCGGAACTCGCGCCGCGGCGCGCGGCTGTCTTCGGCCGACATCTGCTGGATCCCGACGAGCGCATCCGTCTGGACGTTGTCGAGGCACTCGGCCTCTCCGGCGATCGGGCGGCGCTGCCGTTGATCGAGCCGCTGCTGCAGGATCGCGATCCTCAGGTCATGCGAGCGGCCGAGCGGGCCACGGCGCGGCTCCGCGCGCTTGCCCCGTGACTTTCGCCGCACACAGCCTTTCGTCGTCCTTTGTGCCCTTGTCTGAGATGAAACTCCCACGCACCTTCTACGACAGGCCTACCCTCGAGGTTGCGCGCGATCTGCTCGGCCTGGTTCTCGTTCACGACCGCAAGGGTGTCGTCACCAGCGGCGTCATCGTCGAAGTCGAGGCGTACATCGGTGAGTCGGATCCGGCCTGTCACGCGGCGCCCGGTCCGACCCGGCGGAACGCCCCTCTCTACGGCGCGCCGGGCCACGCCTACGTGTACCTGAATTACGGCATCCACTGCCTCGTCAACGTCGTCACCGAATCGCACGGGTCGCCTGCCGCGGTGCTGATCCGCGCGCTCGATCCGCTCGACGGCATCGACGTCATGCGCCGCCGCCGGGCACGCGCGATGAAAGGGCGCCGCCGCATGTCCGACGCCGCGTCGATCGGCATCCACGATCTCTGTCGCGGGCCGGGCAACCTGACGATGGCGATGGGGATCTCGCTGGCCGAGAACCGCCTCGATCTGCTCGGCGACCGCCTGTTCATCGACGATCGCGCGATTGCGATCGGCGACGTCACCTGGGGCCCGCGCGTCGGGATCAGGGTCGGCACCGAGTCGCCGTGGCGCGCGTGGGTGAAGGGGCACCAAGCGGTGTCGGTGACTCGATAACCCCGGGGGACTCACCCTTTCGATGGCTTGCCGGCACGCGTGCCGCGCGGCTCCACCAGATCGATGACCTCCTGACAGCCGTGAAACCGCGCCCACCAGAGCGCGTTCCATCCCGCGATGGTGTCCGGCAGGTCGAGCGTCGGATCGTGTTCCTTGAGCGCGCGAACTGTTGCCGGGTGGCAGCCGCCGAACAGCGGCCGATCGATGTCGCCCAGCGCCCCGCCGGATACGGCGACGGTCAACGCGGTTGCGCCGCCGGAGCCGCGCACCGCCGGATCGGCGCCGTAGGCGAGCAGCACCTTGACGATCGCGGGATCCGGCTCCGCGGCCGCCATCATCAGCGGCGTCGTCAAGCGGACTGACTCGTTGGGATCGACGCCGTGCTCCAAGAGCAGCCGCACGGCATCCACCTGCTGCTTGTGGACGGCGTGAAGCAGCGGCGTCCATCCGTGGCGTCCGTCGCGCGCCTCGGGATCCGCTCCGCCGTCGAGCAGGACGCGCATCGCATCGATCGCGCCGCTGCGCGACGCCCACATCAGCGGCGTCAACCCGACGCCATCGCGCTCGTCGGCATCGTGCTGCTGGTGGAGCAGCGCGCGCACGACGTCGGCGGCGTTGCGTGCGGCGGCGATGGCCAGCGGCAGCGACGGGCCGGCGCCGCAGCCGTCGGTGGCGAGCATCGAGAGGCCCATCCCGGCGAAGAGCAGGACGCGGTGCATGCGATCTCCTCCAGCGAGGCGAGCATACACCAGCTGTCTTTGCTATGAAAAGAACTCTGTTACTTAACGCCAACGGCCGGTTGTGTCAGTGCGTCGCCAGCCACGCCGCGACCGCCGCGGTCTGCTTCTCGCGCAGCGCGAGGCAGTTGTCGATCTGCTCGATCGTCTGCTCGAGGGTGCGCGTCGCCGCCGGCAGCGGATGAGCGGCGAAGAACGCTTTGATCCGGTCGCGGGCGGCAGCGTCGCAGAACCCGTTCAGCGCGTGGATCAGCGTCGTGTCACCGCCGAAGACGGTCACCTTCGGCTGCAGCGCCGGCCACTGATCGACGACGAACGACAGCGCCGTCGATCGCGCGTCCGGATTCGCGAAGAACTGCGCGAGATAGATGGCGGCGTCCTGCGACCGCAGGTGCGACGCGGTGGACAACTCCAGCCCGCGCCTGATCAGCGCCGGGTCGCGGAACGCGCCGAGCGCGTAGAGGTAGTGATAGTGCTCGTCGGGATCCGACGCCCGTTCCGCCGCCGCGAGCAGCGCCTCGAACAGACGCGCGTCGCCATGCGCCGCCGCGATCCGCAGCACCGCCGAGGCGATCGTGCTGTCGAGCGGCGCCGTCCCGGAGAGGGCGCGATCCGCGGCCGTCCGCGCGCGGCCGGCCAGATCGGGGTCGTTGCCGAGCGTACCGAGCGCCGCGATGACCGTGGCGCGCAGCGCTTTGCGATCGTCGGTATCCCCGGCGGCGGCCGTGAACCCGACCTCCTCGTACAGCGGTTTGAACAACGATCGAGCGAACGTTTCGAAGCGCGTCCGGCTGTCGCCGACGGCGAGATAGTCGTGCACGAACGACAGACCGCCGACGACCGCGTCGAGGACGCCGCTGATGTGCTCCCGGCCGTAGCCCGCGGCCAGCGTGAGATAGTCTGCCGCGTCATGGCGCCCGGCGCGGACGAGGGCCCACTCGTCGTCGATCAGCGAGAGGCGTTCGGCCGACGTGAGATCGGTTTCGACGTGCGGCGCGATCGCGCGTAGCATCTCCGACGGGTATGCGGTGCGGTAATACCCTCGCGCGCCCGCGTTGGCAAACACCCACGGGGCGCACGCGCCGGCCGCCGTGATCGTGTGCGACGCGTCGTCGACCACGTCACAGGTCGGCGCCGACTGGCCCGGCGCCCTGACGCAGACCGGCATCTGCCAGCGCCCCGGCTCGCGGTGCGCCGCGTCCACGAAGAAGCGCTCCTGCCGAAGCGTGATTACCGTGCCGCCGGAGGCGCACGCCGCCGACACGTTGATGAGCGGGACGCCCGATTGGTTCACGAACGTCGGCAGGATGCGTTCGACCGGCTTGCCCGACGACGCGGACAGCGCCTTCCAGAAATCCTCCGAGGTCGCGTTGCCGTACGCGTGCGCCTGCAGGTAGGCGTTCACGCCCTTGCGAAACGCGTCCGCGCCGACATAGCTCTCCACCATGCGCAGCACGGCGGCGCCCTTCTGATAGGTGATCGCGTCGAAGGCCTCGTCGATCTGCGCCGGCGTCTGCACGTCGACGTGGATGGGACGTGTGGCGTTCAGCGAGTCGAGCGCCAGCGCCTGCTGATTCTCCTGTGCTTCGTCGACGTCCACGTTCCAGTCAGCGTGCGAGGCCGCGAGGGGCTTGTTCGCCATCCACGTCGCGAACCCTTCGTTCAGCCAGATGTCGTCCCACCACTGCATCGTCACCAGATCGCCGAACCACTGATGGGCCATCTCGTGCGCCAGCACCCCGGCGATCCGCTTGCGCGCGTCCACCGACGCCGACTTCGTCTCGGTCAGCAGATCGGTTTCGCGATAGAAAATCGCAGCGGTGTTCTCCATCGCGCCGGCGGCGAAATCGGGCACGGCGACGACGTCGAGCTTGCCGAACGGGTACTTGATCGCGTAGTAGCCGTTGTAGAACTTCAGAATCTGCTGGGCCGACTCGAGCGCGATGTGCCCGAGATCGCGCTTGTCGGGCGTCGCGCAGATGCGGATCGGCACGCCTTCGGCGGCACCGTCGAGGCATTTGAAGTCGCCGACCGCGATGGCGACGAGATACGACGACATCCGTGGCGTCGGCGAGAACACCATCGTGTGCTGGGTTATCGCTGGCCCCGGCGTATCGGACACGACCTTGCCGTTCGAGATCGCGATGTCACCCCGGTCGACCGTGATCGTCAGCGAGAAGGTGGCTTTGAACGCCGGCTCGTCGAAGCAGGGGAACGCCCTTCGCGCGTCGGTCGACTCGAACTGCGTCACCGCATACTTCCGCGCCTTCGTCTTGCTGATGTAGAAACCGCGAAGTTGAGAGTTCAGCGTGCCGCCGTAACGCACGTGAATCTCGGTGGCGCCGGCCGGAATCGGTCGCGGGACGGTGAACGTGGCAGTCTGTGAGGCCTCGTCCGACGTGACCGTGGCTCTCTGGCCGCTCCCGCCGGCGCCGATGGTTACCTCACGGAACTCGATGTCGACCGCGTTCAGCACGATCCGTGTCGTCGGCGCGGCGACCTTGGCGCGAATGGTTTCGGTCCCGTCGAATCGCTCGTGGGCCAGGTCCACGACGAAAGCGAGGTCGTAATGCTCGGGGGTTACGCCCGGTGGAAGGCGCTGGGCCGAGACCGGAGACGCGAGGAGCACGAGGGCGGCGAGAAGGGCGGCATAAAGACGCATTCCTTCAGTCTAAGCCGCGCAGCTTGACGCCGGCCGCCTCGAGGAGTAAAACTGCAGGGACTTACATGGGTCAAGCGACCTGCATGTGTAGCGGCTGTTGTTGTTGCGGGCTCCTGGCGAGCCCCCGTGGCAATGGTCTGCATACGTGCACGCGTTGATCACCATGTGATCTAGGTTCAGCAACCGCACCAGACCCAAGGCCCGGGAGGCTCAGCTTCCCGGGCCTTTTGTTTTTGGCGCACCCGGTATTCGCGGACTCACGAGCGGCAGATGCCTGAACTGTTACCGCTGTTCCTCAACCTGACTGGACGCGCCGTCGTGCTCGTCGGCGGCGGACGTGTGGCCACGGCCAAGTTGGAGCAGTTGCTGGCGGTCGGCGCGCACGTGACGGTGGTGGCTCCTGCCATTGCCGCGGAAATCACCGGCCATTCCGATCGCGTCGCCCTCCGGCAACGTGCCTTCGTCCCGGCCGATCTCGACGGCGCCTGGCTGGTCGTGGCGGCAGCGACGCCCGACGTGAACCGCGCGGTCGCCGACGCTGCAGCCGAGCGTCGCCTCTTCGTGAACGCCGTGGACGACCCGGCAAACGCGACCGCCTACCTGAGCGGTGTCGTCCGCCGCGACGGCGTCGCGATCGCCATCTCGACGAGCGGCGACGCGCCCGCGCTGACCGCGTTGCTGCGCGAGGGTCTCGACGCGCTGCTCCCGCGGGATCTGGCGGCCTGGATCGAGCGCGCGCGTGCGGAGCGCGCCGTGTGGCGGCGCGACGCGATCCCGATGGACCAGCGCAAGCCTCGACTGCTCACCGCCCTCAACGCGATCTACGGCTCGAAATGGGAGAGTGCTCAGGGCGTGCCCTGGCTGAACGCACCGGAGGATTCCTGGTTATGACTCGCGGACACGTGTCGCTCGTAGGCGCAGGCCCGGGCGATCCTGGACTGCTGACGCGGACGGCCATCGTGCGGCTGCGCAGCGCCGATCTCGTTTTGTACGACGCGCTGGTCAGCGAGGCCGTGCTGCGCTACGCCCGCCGCGCGCAGCGCTTCTTCGTCGGCAAGCGGGCTGGACGTCACGCGATGAGCCAGCCGGCGATCAACGCGCTGATGATTCGGGCGGCGCGGCGCGGCAAGCGGGTCGTGCGGTTGAAGGGCGGCGACCCGTTCGTCTTTGGACGCGGCGGCGAGGAAGCGCTCGCGCTGGAGCACGCCGGCGTTGCCTACGAGGTGGTGCCAGGGATCACCAGTGCCGTCGCGGCGCCGGCGGCGGCGGGGATTCCGGTCACGCATCGCGGCGTCGCGTCCGCATTTCTCGTCGTCTCGGCGCACGAAGAAGCGGCGTTTGCACAGGCAATCGCGGCGCTGCGACCCAACGGCGTCACGGTCGTGGTCCTGATGGGGCTCGGGCGGTCGGCGGCGGTCGCGTGCCGACTCATCGACAACGGCTGGTCGCGCGGAACGCCGGCCGCCATCATCGTCGACGCGACGCGGCCGGATCAGCAGGTGTGGCGCGGCACGCTGGACCAGCTTGCCGCCGACGCCGTCGAGATCGACGGCCGCGGCGCCGGAACCATCGTCGTCGGCGACGTCGTGGCGATCGGCTTGCGGAACGGTGCGCGCCTTTCGAATTTCAACTTCCAGATGCTTGAGGCTGAGGAATCCCATGTCAGTCGTGGATGATCCCAAGACGTTCGGCCGCGCTCGCCTGTCGTTCGCGAACGTCGCCGACATCGACGAGTTCGTGGCCACGCTCGAGCGATACGAGCGCGGCGAGCTGACGCCGGACCAGTGGCGTGCGTTCCGGCTGGTGCGCGGCACCTACGGTCAGCGGCAGGCGGAGGACGCGCAGATGCTGCGGGTGAAGATTCCGCAGGGCGTCATCACGAGCGAGCAGTTCGACGCGCTGGCCGACGTCGGCGAGCGCTACTCACGCGGCTTCGGCCATATCACCACGCGGCAGAACGTGCAGTTCCATTTCGTCAAGCTGCACGACGTCGAGCATGCGATGCACCGCCTCGCCGACGCCGGCCTCACCACCCGCGAGGCGTGCGGTAACTCGGTGCGCAACATCACCGCGTGCCCGTACGCGGGAGTCGCCGCCGACGAGCGGTTCGACGTGACGCCGTACGCCGAGGGGCTGACCCGGTATCTGCTTCGTCATCCCCTCAGCTCGACGCTGCCGCGCAAGTTCAAGATCGCGTTCGAGGGGTGTGCCGGCGACCACGTGTTCATCGGCATCAACGACCTCGGCTTCCGCGCGGTCACGGCGCCGGACGGCAGCCGGGGCTTCCGGGTCACCGCCGGCGGCGGGACCGCGATCATGGTGACCAACGCCGGCGTGCTCCACGAGTTCCTGCCGGCGTCGGAGATCCTTCGCGTCGCCGAAGCCGTCCTGCGTGTCTTCGCACGGTTCGGCGACTATCAGCACAAGCAGCGCAACCGGATGAAGTTCATGATCAAGGCCCTCGGCTGGACGCGATGGCGGGAGGAGTACGATCGCGAGCTCACCGCGTGCCGGTTGCGGGGCGTCGTGCCGACGCTCGACATCGATCCGCCCGACAGCGAGCCGCGGCCCGACTGGGTCAAGGACTCCTCACCGTCGGCCGGCCAGGTCGCGGCGCGCGTGCTCGCCGGCCGCGTGTCGGGCCCCGGCATCACGCCCGCGATCGTTCCCGTCCTTCACGCCGGGGACGAGCTGTACGCGCGCTGGCGGGTGACGAACGTCCGGCCGCAGAAGCAGTTCGGCTTCGCGATGGCCGTCGCGTCGATCCCGCTTGGCGATCTGACGAGCAATCAGATGCGCGTGCTCTCGGACCTGGCGCGTGCCTACAGCGATGGGACCGTTCGTGTGACGCCGGATCAGAACCTGCTGTTCCGGTGGGTCAACGCGTGCGACGTGCGGCCGCTGCATGCGCGTCTGGCGGCCGCGGGCCTGGGACCGGGCGAAGCGGGCACGGTCGCCGACCTGGCGAGCTGCCCGGGCGCCGAGTCGTGCCGCCTCGCGGTCACCCAGTCACGGGGGCTGGGACGTCTGCTCGAGGAGCATCTGCGCGCGCGGCCGGATCTGATTGCGGCCGCCGACGGCGCGCGGATCAAGATCAGCGGCTGCCCCAACGGCTGCGGCCAGCATCACGTCGCGACGATTGGCTTCCAGGGCAGCGTCCGCCGTCTCGGCTCGCGCGCCGTGCCGCAGTACTTCGTGATGGTCGGCGGCGGGTCGCACGAGGACGGCGCCGTCTTCGGACGTCTGGCCGCGAAGGTTCCGGCACGCCGCATCCCTGAGGTCGTCGAGCGCCTGATCGATCTCTACACCCGGGAAAAAACTGCCGGCGAATCCGCCCCGGCGTTCTTCGGCCGCGTCGAGCTCGACGCCGTGAAGGCGACGATCGGGGATCTCGAGCGGCTCGATGCGAAGGACGCGGGCGCCGACGACTTCGTCGATCTCGGTGAAGCGAGCGAGTTCGCGCCGGAGGTGATGGACGGGGAGTGCTCGGCGTAATCCCGACGACTGAGTTGCATCGACGCATGCGCATGTAGTGATTTGCGTTTGGACGCATGTTTGCGCTATAGTCCGCGGGACAACTGAATACGCGCTTCTTTATCAAGAGTGGCTGAGGGACCGGCCCTGTGACGCCACGGCAACCACGCGACCGCACGGTCGCGGTTCAGGTGCCAATTCCTGCCCCGGGTGATTCGGCCGACGCCGGATCCTTCGGAACGCCCGGGGGGAGATGAGGGAGAGACCCGAGTGAGCTCCGATCCGTTTTCGCCCCGCCGTTGTCGCGTCGCCCTGCTCGGTTTCGGTACCGTTGGTTCCGCCGTCGCCCGCCGATTGACCGCCGCCGACTCGCCGTTTCACCTCACCCGCATCCTCGATCGCCGCGCCGCGGAGAAGCAGCGCTCCGCCGCCTTCGCCGGCGTCTCCTGGACCACCGGGGTCGAGGACATTCTCGACAGCGACGCCGACGTCGTGGTCGAAGCGATGGGCGGCGTCGATCCGGCAGCTGACTGGATTCGTGCCGCGCTCGGTGCCGGCAAGTCCGTGGTCACCGCGAACAAGCAGGTGATCGCGCGACACGGCGCGCCGCTCCTGGCGCTGGCGGCGCGTCAGGGCCGCCAGCTCCGCTTCGAGGCGGCCGTCGGCGGAGCGATGCCGATCGTGCGCGCGGTCGGCGAGGGCCTCGCCGGCGATCGCGTCGTCGCGATCGACGCGATTCTGAACGGCACGACCAATGCGGTCTTCTCGGCGATCGAGGCGACCGGGTGCAGCCTCGATGCGGCCGTCCGCTCCGCACAGGCTCAGGGGTACGCGGAAGCCGATCCCGCCGCCGATCTGAACGGCGACGACGCGTGTGCGAAGCTCGCCATCCTGTGCGCGCTGGCGTTCGGCCTCCGCGTCGAGCCGTCGCGGATCCCCGCCGTGTCGTGCGCTGCGATCGGCGCGGTGGACTTCAGGCGGGCACGGCAGCGGAACGCAACGATCCGCCAGCTGGCGCACGCCGACTACGACCGCAGATCGCAGGTGCTGACCGCTTGGGTCGCACCCGTCGATGTCGGGCGCCGGTCACTGTTTGGACGCACGTCCGGACCGCAGAACGCGGCACTGATCACCGGCGAGCATTCCGGCGAGATCGGAATCTTCGGGGCCGGCGCCGGCGGCGAGGCGACCGCCGTCGCCATCCTCAGCGACATCGCCGCGATCGCGCGCGACCGGGCCGCGATCGTTCCCGCACCGGTGCTGACGTCGAACTTCATCCTGAAGCCTGCAGACCTGCTGCTCCAGACTTCGAACTCCCTGCCCGTGGAGGTTGCGTGCTGACCGGACTCCAGTGTCATCTCTGCAAGGCGACGTTTCCCGCCGCCGCGACCTACGTCTGCGACAAGTGCCTCGGCCCGCTCGAGCCGGTGTACGACTACGACGCGATCGCGCTGACCCGCGACGCGATCGAGCGGCGCCCGAAGAACCTGTGGCGTTACCGTGAGCTGTTGCCGATCACCGGCGAGCCACGAACCGGATTCAATTCCGGATTCACGCCGCTCGTCCGATGCGATCGGCTCGCCAGGCGGCTCGGCGTCAGCGAGCTCTACATCAAGGACGACTCGGTGAACCATCCCACGCTGTCGTACAAGGATCGCGTCGTCTCGGTAGCCGCGACGCGGGCGGCGGAACTCGGGTTCGACGTGCTCGCGTGTGCGTCGACCGGCAACCTTGCGAACAGCGTTGCGGCACACGCCGCCCGTCTCGGGGTCGAGTGCTGCGTGTTCATTCCCGACAGCCTCGAAGCGGGGAAGATCCTCGGCTCCGCGATCTTCAATCCGACGATTCTCGCGATCGCCGGCACCTACGACGACGTGAACCGGTTGTGCACCCAAGTGGCCGATCGCTACGGCTGGGGATTCGTCAACATCAACCTGCGTTCGTACTACGCCGAGGGCGCGAAGACGATCGGGTTCGAGATCGTCGAACAGCTCGGATGGCGCTACCCGAAGCACCTCGTTTCTCCGGTTGCCGGCGGAACGCTGCTGCCGCGCATCGTGCGCGGGCTGCGGGAACTGCGCCAGGTCGGGCTGGTCGAAGGCGAACTGCCACGCGTCTACGCGGCGCAGGCGGCCGGCTGCGCGCCGGTGGTTCATGCGCTCGACGTCGGCCTCGATCATCCCGAGCCGGTGCGGCCGAACACGATCGCGAAATCGATCGCGATCGGGAACCCGGCCGACGGATATCAGGTGATCGAGAGCGTCAGGGCGACGGGCGGCTCTGGCGCGGCGGTGACCGACCTGGAGATTGTCGGCGCGATTCGCCTCCTCGCCGAGACCGAGGGCATCTTCACCGAGCCCGCCGGCGGCACGACGCTGGCGGCCGCGATCGATTTCGTCAATCGCGGCCTCATCCCCCGTGACGAATCGATCGTCGTCTGCGTGACGGGGAACGGTTACAAAACCGCCGAGGTCGTCGCTGACCGGGTGACGACGCCAGTCCGCCTGACGCGGGCGTTCAGGGACTTCGAAACCTGGTATGAGTCGAGGGCGGCCCTGGTGTGAGCGAACTCGGCCGCGGTGCCGTGACGGCCGGTCGCTTCGGGCGTTGCTGTTCTCGCGGCGGAGCCGCAGGCGGCGAGTCTAGCGGCGAACGCGCGGGTTGGCGCTCGACGAAGAGACGATCGGCAGCTTGAACTCGACCGTCCGGCCGCCGCGGACCACCTTGATGGTTGCGGTCGATCCGATCTTCGAGTCGGCGATCGCGCGCTGCAGTTGCGACGGGTCGTCGATCGCCGCGCTGTTGAATCCGACGATCACGTCGCCGGGGCGGATGCCTGCCTCGTACGCCTCCGACGCCCGCATCATCCGCGACACCAGCGCGCCGTTGGCGTTTCGCGTGCCGTATTCCTCGGCGAGCTCCGGCGTCATCTTCTCGATGCCGATGTAGCCGATCGATCCGCGCCGGACCTC
>DATFWL010000378.1:0-8862 GCA_035259385.1 Vicinamibacterales bacterium
CTCGACCTGCCCGACCTGCCGGACCTGCCGGACCTGCCCGACCTGCCCGACCTGCCGGACCTGCCCGACCTGCCCGACCTGCCCGACCTGCCCGACCTATCGTTGCGCGGTCGACGGTCGCGCGGCGGTTGCGGCGTAGTCCCAATGCCGCGCCGCGTCGCGGACCACTGCCGCGACATCGTCCGCGAGCAGCAAGCCCTGCTCGGTGAGATCCTTCGCGGCTTTGGTCACTCGTTCGAGGTACTGATCCTTGCCGCGATAGCGTTCGGCGATCGACGTACGCGGATCCGAGGTCTGCTGCCGATCGGCAGCCGTCCGCGCGAGCGGGATGTACGAGCCCTGCATGCTCGAGAGGACGTCGGTCGGTCCCGAGCGATCGTTGAACAGATTCCAGCCGGTGTAGGTGGCGAGTGGAACTGCGAGCTCGGGCATCCGGATGCCGGCGGTCCCGTTGCCGTCGGCGTCCACCTGCGGCACGAGAATCGGAAACGCGCCGCCGATCCGCGGCGGCTCCAGGGTGACCACCCCCTCTGACGCGAACTTCGGACCGTAGTCCGCGCGGTACGCCTTGTGGACCGTCGTCGTCGTCGCGACGTCATGAAGCTTCGGGAAGCGGAGCTTCTCGGGTTCGACAAGCGTACCGTCCGCGATGCGCGGGTACCTGCTCGGCGGCGGCAGCGCGCCCGTCTTCGTCCAGCGGTCCATCGCGAGCAGCAGCGCCTTCATCGCCCAGCGGTAATCGAGCGGGTTGTTGCGCTGCTGGCCGATCGTCTGCGTCGGCGGGAATGCCGCCGGCCCATGCTGTCCCGCGGTGAGCAGGTAGATCCGCACGTTGTCCATGAGCGGCGCGTCCGCGGTTCCGTCGATCGTCGTGTGAATCAGCGACGCCGCGCGGCCCCAGTACTCGTACTCCGAGTTCGTGTAGAAGACCTTCGGAAGCAGCTCCGGCGCGCCGGCGTGCGTCAACAGTCCGTCGGTGACGCCAGTCACCGGATCGCGCTGCGCAACGTCGCTGAACGGAAAGATGTCGGTGGGATAGAAGAAGTTCAGATACGGATGGCCGTCTCTCGACGCCTGCGCGAAGCGATGGTTGAAGCTGCCGCGGCCGGCGCCGGCGACATGCGCGATCACGCCGTCGAACACCTTGCGGTTCGACTCGTCGCGGTTGAATCCGTCGTAGAGATACTTGCGCAGGAAGCGCCCGCTCTGCGAGACGCCGAAGGCGGTTGCGCGCGCGATCGCGCCCGCCGGGATCCCGAGGGCATCGGCCGATCGATACTTCAGCATCGAGACGGTGTCGCGAATCGCCGCGGGTCCCAGCCCCACGAGTGGCGGGTTCTCGGCCGTGTACACCACCTCGTAGATCTTTCCGGGCTCGAACTTCGCCGCCATGTAGACGCGTGTCGAATCGGCGACCGGCTTGCCCGCGTCCGCACGCGCGAAGCCCCACTGGGTGCGCGGCACGATCCGGCGCGCGCCGTCCACCGAGTCGCGCACCGTCATCACGTTGTCAGGCGAGTCGGGATCGACGACGGCGTAGGCCGCGTGCTCGCGATCGGCGAGCGAGTGGTCGGACTCCTTCTCGGTGACGACGAAGTCGCTGCGCACCAGGCCGCGAATCGGCTTGCCGCTATCGGTGGCGACCGGCGGGTAGAGGCGCACGAGCCCGGCGCGCTGCGGCACGTCGAACTGCCAGCCCACCCACAACAGCGTGAAGCCCTGCGCGAGCAGGAAGCCGTCGCCCATCTGCTCGGCCGACGTCGGATCGAGGCTCCCGGCCGCATGGTCGAAGAAGCCAAGCATGCCCTTGCCGCCGCGATTGGACACTTCGTAGAGCACGGCGCCGTTGCCGCCCGCGATCTGCTTCGGCTTGAGCAGGTAGAAGTCCGACGAGAACTCGACGCGACCGGCGGCGTTGCGCGGCGCTTTGTCGATGTCGGTGACGATCCGGTTCGCCGGCAGGGACGGATCGACCGCGAAGTAGATGCGCCCCGACAGCTTTTCGTACGCGCCTGTCGCCCCGAATGCTGCTCCACCCGCGACGTCCGCTCGCGACTGGACCTCGATCCGAACCACTTCGGCCGAAACCGGCGCCGACACGAGCGCGAACACGATCGCCGCCCGCACGGCCTGTCGCAGCAACGCCGTCATGCGCTCCTCCTCCATCGAGCGAACCCGCTCTCGATTCAGCTATAGCCCCGAGCCCCCAGCCCCGCCGCCGCTCGCGCTACTTGGCGAGCGGGTCCGGCCGCAGCTGGAAGTGCATCACCTTGCTCGTCGTCCCCTTGCCGGTCTCCATGTGGAACGGCGCGCGCGTGCTCACCGTAGCGAACAATCCGCGGCCCTTCCACCCCGCCTTCGCATCGTCGATGCGGCCGTCCATCCACTTCGTGTAGAAGCCCGTGGGATACGGCACGCGCAGCACCACCCACTTGCCATCCTTCAGCACGAGCAGGCCTTCCGACGCGTTGCCGGTGTCGATCGGCGTGTTCTCGCCGAGGCCGAGCGCATCGTGCCAGTCGACCCACGTGTAGTAGCTCGCTTCCGCACTGCCTGGCTCGGCCACGCCTTTCATCTGCGGGAGCGGTTCGGGATAGAGCGTCCAGCCCTCGGGACAATGCTGGCCGGTGGCCTTTGGTCCGTTCAGCGGCCCTTTGCACTTGCGGCGATCGAAGCTCGCCATGTGCCCGCTGGCGAGCGCCGTCCAGAAGACACCGTTGCGATCGACGTCGCCGCCGCGCGGCGAGTAACCGGGCAGCGGCGGCTCGTACACCTCGGCCAGCGCCGTCTCCGGCGGATTGGCGCCAGGATTCAGTCGCACGACCGCGCCCGGATATCCGAGCACGCTTCCCCAGATCGATCCGTCGGGCGCCGGCGCGACCGAGTAGAAGCCGCCGCCGAAGCGCCTGTCCTTCGCGGGATCGGCCGGCTGGTTCGGCTCGGTGTAGGCGTCGCGCGTGCCGTTGCCGTTCGTGTCCATGACCAGCGTCGTCCAGCCCTGTGATTTCTGCTCGTCGTGGGTCTCGTCCCACATCTTCGTGTTCAGCCAGCCGACGACTGGGCCGCCGCCGCTCGTCCACAACGTGCGGTTCGCGTCCATCGCGAACATCAGGTGATGCGTACCGTAGCAGGTGCTGATGTGGGCGATCTGTCCGGTCTTCGGGTCGTACATCGCGAGCTGACGTCCGGAGGTCGCGAGCGGAAACAGCTTCGCCGACGGATGGGTCGAACCCTCGCGGCAGAAATCCGGATTCTGGGCCGGCCGCACCGTCGACGTGATCCACACGCGTCCCTTCTCGTCGAACATCGGGTTGTGGACGTTGTTGCGGCTCGTCCAGATCGGCTCGTCGCCCCAGTACGGCGACGGCTGCGGCATGGTCGCCGGCGTGCGGGGCGTGTCCGGATCGCGCACGGTCAGCTTCACCTGCTTGACTTCGTTGCGCACCGGATCGAGGACCGGCAGATAGTCGGCGCTCAACTCGAGCGAGCCGTAGATCAAGCCGTTCGCGTTCAGCGTCGGCGTGCGGCGGTCGGTCGAGACTTCGTCGTGCAGGTACGCCTTCGGATCCGCCCAGTCCCACTCCGTGATGACGACGTTGCGCTCGATGCCCTGCGGGCGCGGCGGCGCGGATGGCACCTCGCCCGCCGCGATACGATCGGTCCAGTCGGCGAACATCGCGAGCGCGCGCTCCTTCCCCATCGCGTTGAGGCCGCCTGCCATCTGCTGTCCCGCCTGGCCGGACTGGATGCGGCGATCCCATGCCTCGACGCTGCTGTGGAACGTGCCCAGCTCTTTGGGGATTTCGCGCGTGCCCTTCGTCCCGAGTTGATGGCACGCCGTGCAGCCGCCTGATTTCAGCCGCTGGATCCAGTCGCCCTGGCTCTTGATGTTCGGATTGATGCCGTTGCCGCCCGGGAAGTCTTTCTTCTCGGGCACCTTGATCAGCGAGAACCAGTATCCGGCGGGATAGTAACTCGCGGCCGCGCGCGCGTTCGGTGCAGCCACTCCTTTGAGGTTCAGTTGTTTGCCGGGTGCTGCCTTGACCTTCTGCGAGTCGACCAGGCCGTAGCCGCGCACCCAGACGTCGTAGTTCGCCTTTGGAAGATCGGGCAGCAGGTAGCGCCCGCGATCGTCGGTGACGACGATCTTCGCGAACTTCGTCGTGAGGTCGTTGGTCTCGGCGATCACCCAGACGCCCGCTTCCGGTCCGCTGGCGCCGGTGACAACGCCACCGATATCGTCGGCATCGATTCGAACGGCGTCAGCCGTCTGCTGGCCCGCGGTCATCACGGGCGCCGCGATCCAGATGAGAGCAGCCCCCACGGCCACGACGCCCGAGTACAGCCATCGCGTCATCCTCATGGCTCGGCTCCTTTACTTGCGCAGATTCTGCCACGCGGCAGGTCTTGGCACATGGCGTTTTTTTCGCACAATCGCTCGAGGTTTTTGGCCGTTTCCTAGGAAACTCCCCGGAGCAGACCTCGGCACTTATTTCGCATCAACATGTACAATGCGGAGCATGACGGCGACGGATCAGCGCGTCACCTACGCCGAGATGCTCGAGTGGCCGGACGACGGGCGGCGATACGAGCTGTACGACGGCGAGGTGGTTGTGGTTCCGTCCCCGGTGCTGCGGCACCAGCGCGTCGCGTTTCATGTGATGGATGTATTGCGCGAGTACGAGGAGAGCGTCGGCGGCCTGGTGGTCCCGGCGCCGTTCGACATCGTCTTCTCGCAGCACAATGTGGTCGAGCCCGACGTCGTCTACTTCAGGCCGGAGTGCCGGCATCTCTTGAACCCATGGAGCGCTGCGTACGTGCCGCCGGATCTGGCTGTCGAAGTGCTGTCACCGGGCACCGAGACGCGCGACCGCGGCCGCAAGACGGAATTGCTGGCGCGATTTGGCGTGCCCGAGTACTGGATTGTCGATCCGGCCGCGAGCACGATCGAGATTCGCGTTCTGCGCCTTGCCGTGTACGAATTGGCGGTGACGGCTCACGCCGACGAAGTCGTGGCGTCGCCGACCTTGCCGCATCTCACGTTCGCCGCATCGCGCGTCTTCGCCGCGTAGGGACATTACCAGCGGTTTACTCCGCCTCGATTCGGTAGGTGCAGCAGGCGCTACGCTGAGGTCGCAGCCGGCGCCTCGGGCGACGGTCGAACACAGTCGAACGCAATTGATCGCTTGGCGTCAGCAGGAATCTACACAGTGCCATCGATCGCTTGCGATCGTTAGTGTGGCATGTCTGACAGCGGTCGCGTTGCAGGACCACGCATGGTACGATCTCCTCTGCCGTGAGCGAGACCGTGTACCTCGACATCTGCTGCTTCAAGCGACCGTTCGACGACGCCACCGCGGACAGAGTCAGGACCGAAGCGGAAGCCGTGGCCGCCATTCTCGATGCCGTCAAGGCGGGCACGTTCGAACTGGTGCGCTCGCCGGCGCACGATTTCGAGAACGAGCGGAACCCGCGTGAAGACCGCAGACTGGCCACACGGCTGTGGCTGGACGTCGCGACCACGTTCGTCGAGGCGACGACATCAGCGGCGACTCGGGCGAGAGAATTGGCGGCCATCGGATTCGGGCCGCTCGATGCACTGCACCTTGCGTTTGCCGAACAGGCGCGGGCCCGCTGGTTTGTCACAACCGACGATCGGCTTCTGAAACGCGCGGCAACTGAACGCCAGCACCTGCGGCTCGAGGTGCTGCGGCCCGATCAGGTCCCACTCCATTCGCGAGGCGTCAACTCATGACCACCCCGCAAAGGATGTCCCTGTATCAGATCCGAATGGAAGGGTGGAAGGCGCTGACCGAACGGCTCGGGCCTGCAGGCGCGATGCGATTCATGATGCAGTACGATCCAGGGCACGGCGACTACGCGGCCGAGCGGCAAGAAATCTTCGCGACGCTCACCTTGGACGATCTGCTCGACGCGATTGAAGGGACGAGCGGTGACAGGCCTGGACGGTGAATGTAACGTTCAGCGCCGTCGCCGGACGGCATAGCAATATCGGACCGCATGCCGCCTGTTCGCGTCATCGCGGCCGCCAGTTCAGCGCGAGCGTGATCGGCGTTCCGGTCATGTCGTCGGCGCCTGTGTTGATGAGAAACCGTTGTCCGTCAGGCGCCACCACGTACTGCTGGCGCTGCACACCGACGGCGCCGACAATGTGCGTGGTGAACAGGACCGACGGCGGCCCGAACGTCAGTCCGGCCGTTCCCTTCAGATCGACCGACATGGCGACCAGCTGATTCCTGCCGTTGATGTAATACAGCTCCTTGCCGTCCGCCCTCCAGCGCGCCTGCGTGCCGAAATCGTTCGTGACGCGCTGCCTCTGGCCCGGCCCTATGAACGGTTGCACATAGAGCTCAGGTCGACCTGATTCGTCCGACTGGTACACGATCCACCTGCCGTCAGGTGAGAACTGCCCGTCGCGCTCGTCAGAGCCGGTATGTGCGACGGGAAGCGGCGTGCGCGGCGGCTCCATCGGCAGCGCGTACAAGTCGTAGCTGCCGGCCGGATCGAGCAGTCGGAAGAGAATATATCTGCCATCGACCGACCAGTCGCACACACTCTTCACGACGCCCGGTTGCGACGGCATGATCGCCTCGGCCGGCGTGCCGTCCAGACCTTGCACGTAGATACCCGATCCGCCCGACCGCGACGAGTTGAAGAGGATGCGCGATCCGTCGGCCGACCACACCGGCAGCGCGTCCACTGCGGGATCGAACGTGAAGCGCGTCGGCATGTTGCGTGCGAGGTCGAGCCAGAAGACTTCCGTGTTGCCCTGCGTCGCCAGAGGCCAGCATGGTGAGTCAGTGGTCGCGTGCGGCGCTACATCATACGGGGCGTGGCGGTCGCCGAGGCCCGTCATCTTGGGCGTTAAAAAGGCGTGAAGACGTCCATGGGCTTGATTTTGCCGGTCGGGTCGTATTCGGCGCGCTGGAAGCGGCCCGTCCACTTGTCGTACACGATCAGCGCCGTGCCGCTGTCGTTGACGGCGCGCCAGTCGTACCGCGGCAGGAACGAGTGCGCGAAGATCCCGAGCCCGATCGCGCCGAGGAGCGCCCACCACCACGCGTCACGTTGCGTCATGCGTGCCTCAATGTCTGAAGTGGCGCCTGCCTGTGACGACCATCGCCAGCCCGTGCTCGTCGGCGGCAGCGATCACCTCCGCGTCGCGCATCGATCCGCCAGGCTGGACCACGGCTGACGCGCCGGCGGCCGCCGCCGCATCGAGCCCGTCGCGAAACGGGAAGAACGCGTCCGACGCCACCGCCGATCCGGTGAGCGGCCGCGACGCGGCCTGCGCCTTCATGACCGCGACCTGCACCGCGTCCACGCGGCTCATCTGACCCGCGCCGATGGCGAGCGTGCGCGTCGCGTCGGTAAAGATCACGCTGTTCGATTTCACGTGCGCGCACACCCGCCAGGCAAACCGCAGCGCTGCCCACTCGTCGCCGGTCGGCTGACGCCTGGTGACCACGCGTAATCCGTCGGGCAGCGCGTCCGCCGTCCACGGGCGGCGAGCCTCGGCCACCGTGTCGCGCTGCTGCATCAGCACCGCGCCCAGGATCGAGCGCACGTCGACGTCACCAGCATCGGTCGGAAGAGAGTCCGTGATCATCACCCGCATGTTGGCCTTGCGCGCCAGCACCTGGCGCGCGGCCGGCTCGACCGACGGCGCGATCACCGCCTCGATGAAGGTTGAGACGATCGCCTCAGCGGCCGCGACGTCGATCGCGCGGTTGAGCGCGACGATGCCGCCGTACGCCGCAAGGTTGTCGGCATCGCGCGCGCGCACGTAGGCGTCGGCCGCGGAGCCACCGGTGGCGGCGCCGCACGGGTTCGTGTGTTTGATCACCACCGCCGCCGGCTCGTCGAACTCGAGCGCGATCCGCGCAGCCGCGTCGAGGTCCAGCAGGTTCGTGTACGACAGCTCTTTCCCCTGCACGACATCTGCCCGGCCGAAACCCCACTGAACACCTGCGTTCGCATACCAGGCCGCCTTCTGATGCGGATTCTCGCCGTAGCGGAGATCGCGGATCTTCGTCAGCGACAGATCCGCACGATCGCCGAACTCGATCGTCGACCGGAACAGGCGTTCGCCTTCATGCGCTGCGAGGCCGCCCAGCGAGTCGTTCACCCGCAGCATCGTCGCCGCGATGGTGCTGTCGTACTCGGCCGTGTGGGCGAACGCCTGAACCATCAACCGGTATCTGAACTGGCGCGTTGGCCCCGTGTCGATCGCCTCCAGCACCGCCGCATAGTCGTCCGGGTTGACCACGACGAGCACGTCGCGGAAATTCTTGGCAGCCGCGCGCACCAGGCTGGGTCCGCCGATGTCGATCTGCTCGACGAGCTCGTCGAACGCGACGTCCGGCTTCTTCGCCGTGTCGCCGAACGGATACAGGTTCACCGCGACAACGTCGATCGAGACAATGCCGAGCCGGGCAAGCGCGTGCAGGTCGTCGGGGTGATCGCGCCGCGCGAGAATCCCGCCGTGAATGTGCGGATGCAGCGTCTTGACCCGTCCATCCATCATTTCCGGGAATCCGGTGACGTCCACCACGCTGATCACGGGCAGTCCCGCGTCGGTGAGCGTCCGCGCCGTGCCGCCAGTCGAAACGATTTCGAACCCGCGCCCGGCGAGCCCGCGCGCGAAGTCGACGATACCGGTCTTGTTGGAAACGCTGAGCAATGCTCTTGGCATAAAGCGAAAAGTCCAGTATTATCTCTGCCGACGCCGGGCGGGCCTGGCGCCGTAGGGGAAAAGGCCGCACAACCGCGGCCTTTTTTTTTGCCCTTACAACTGTTCAACGACGCTCACGTGCGTCACAGCAAGCAGGAAGAAGAACG
>DATFWL010000379.1:0-17148 GCA_035259385.1 Vicinamibacterales bacterium
ACTTGACTTCGGGGCTGAGCGGGCGGCAACATTTTCGCGTGCGCCAGGCGCGCCCGTCGTCCGCGCCCGGCGCTCGCGTCATATCCAGGTTTGCATCTGGCGCGAAGAGCTCCTCTCCTGGTCATTGCGGAGCTGCCATGATTTCGCACTCGCCAGGCCGATCAGAAAGCGCGGTCGGCTCCAGTCGCGCCGAGTGTGACAGGCGTGTCTCACGCGAATAATACGGTCCCCGAGAATGAATACGGTCCCTGAGCCCGACTCCGACGACCCAGAGGTGGTACTGCGCGCGGCCCGCGACCGGTTCATCGAGGCGTTTCCCGGGCGAATCGCCTCGTTCACCCTGCTGAGTGATTCGGTGTGTCAGCAGGGCGCGTACGGTCCCATCGATTCGTTGCGCCGCCTGGCGCATCAGATGGCCGGTCTGGCAGGCACGATCGGCTTTCCAACCGTGAGTGAGCGCGCCCGCGAGCTCGAGCAACTCGTGATCGCCGTCAGCATGGACGGCGCAGACTGCGACAAATTTCATCGCGCCATCGACGCAGTCAAGGCGGCGTACGAAACCGACCGGAGCGGGCCGGCGCCCGATTGGGCAAAGTCCGAGGCCGAACCGATCGATGGCCCCCTGATCCTGGTGGCCGAAGACGATCACGATCAAAGGGCGGTGGTCGTGGCCACACTCCGGCACTCGGGGTTTCGCGTGGTTGCGCTCGAAACGGGTGGGCCGGCGGTCGAGACGGCGAGGGTGCAGCGCCCCGCGGCGATCCTCCTTGACGTCGATCTGCCCAAGGTGGACGGCTACACGATCTGCCGCACGGTGAAAACCTCACCCGATTTGTCGTCGACGCCGGTTGCATTCATGACCGCGCGCGCGGAGATCGACGATCGGTTGAACGGCCTGGCACTCGGTGCCGACGACTATCTGGTCAAACCGATCGATCCACGCGAACTGTCGCTTCGCGTTCAGCGTCTCGTTGCCCGAGGTGTTAAAGCCTCCTCCGGCCTGGGCGACGAGGCCGGCGCGCTCACCTACGAAACGTTCGCGCACGCCGCCGGGGAATTGTTGAAGCGTCACGGCGGCAGTCTCGTCCTCGTCAAGCTTCCACGCACCAGACAGGACGATGTGGTACAGCGACTGGTCGCCGACGCGCGACGCCGCGATCTCGTCGGACGCTACGACGCCAACGCCATCGTCCTCTTTCTTCCGGACCGCGCGCCCGCGGCAGCCCTCGAGCGTATGCGCGAATGCGCCGCGGACCTGGAGCGCCAGGGGCACAGCATCGTCAGCGGCATCGCGGGCGCCGTGGCGCCCGATGGCGTCACGCTCGAATCGTTGCTGGTCGAAGCCGATGACGCGCTGAATGCCGCGCGGTATCTGGGCAAGTCCGCGAGCCTGAAGTCCGAAGGCAAGCTCGACGCGAAGGGCGAGGCAGCGATCCCGACCGTGCTGTGCGCCGACGACGATCCCGACGTCGTGCGGATCGTGGACGCCCAGATGCGCGCCGCCGGCTATCGCACGATCGTCGTCTTCGACGGGGATGCGGCGGCAAAGGCCGCTGCCGAGCGCGCGCCGGATCTCATCGTGCTGGATCTGATGATGCCGAAAAGGACCGGTTTCGATGTGCTTCACGATCTGGCCGCATCGGCGGGGCCCCGACCCAGGACCATCGTGCTCTCCGGCCGCGGACGCGAAGACGACGTCACCCGGGCGTTTTCCCTTGGAGCGGACGATTACGTCACGAAACCCTTCAGTCCACAGGAGCTGCTGGCGCGCGTCGCCCGGCTGTTGAAATGAGGGCCGCCTTTGCCGTCGCGGCCGCCTTCCGGGACGCGCTCGTTCCGTTCCTCGAGGTCTCCTCGTTCCTGTTGATTCTCATGCTGGCCATCCTCCTCGGCCAGCGTTTCGTGTTGAGCGGCATCCACTGGCGTCGCCGCCGGCTGGCGCGACGCTATCAGTCCGCCGTTGCGGATGTCATCATGGGCGACGCCCGCGCGGTCCGCGCGCTGGCCCTCGCGCCGCGCCGCCATCGGGGCGTGATCGCCGAACTGCTGCTGGGGCAGATACGTGTGCTTACAGGGGAATCGATTGCGCGAGCCCGGACGGTGGCACAGGCGACCCGGCTCGATACATTCTGGCGCGAAGCGCTCGACGACAGGCGCTGGTGGCGCCGTGCCGAAGCGTCTCGTGCGCTCGGGCTGATCGCCGATCCGGAGAGTTTCGCGAGGCTCGCTCAACGGCTGGACGATCCACACGAGGAAGTGCGCGCGGCGGCGGCCGAGGCACTCGGCCGCCTCGGAGACGCTCGAGCGGTCCCGCCGCTCATAGACCGACTCTCCGAACAATCCCGCCATCAGCGCGTGCGGATCGCTGAAGCGCTGCGCGAGCTGGGTCAGCGTGCGGGGGGCGAGCTGCTGGCGTTCGTGCGCGCGCAGCCCGATCGCCTCCCGGTCGTCGCCGACATCCTCGCCGTCACTGCCGGGGCTGCGGCGGAGGCCGATCTGATGACGTGGAGCAGCGCGGAGGATCCCCAGGTGCGGGCCGCGGCGATCGGCGCCCTCGGCTCGATCGGACTCGACGCGCGCGGCTTTTACTATGCGTTGCGCGCCCTCGAGGACGACCACGCGGCCGTGCGCGCGATGGCGGCGCGCGCGCTCGGACGGTCCGGGCGCGAAGATGCGGCGGCGTATCTCGAGCCGAAGCTCAACGACGAGTGGAGCGTGGCGGCCCACAGCGCCCGCGGCCTCGCGCAGTTGTCGTCGGCGGGCCGCGCGGCACTCCTTCGTCACGCGCACGATGCCGGTCAGCCCGGCGACCTTGCCAAGCAGATGTTGTGGGAGACGGGCGTTGCCGTCGCTTGACACGGTCCGCGGATGGGTCGCCTTTGCGCTGACATGGTTCACCCTCGCTGTGCTCGCGTACTTCCTCGTCCTGAACACTCTGTACCTCGTGTTTTCAGCGATTTCGTTCCTGCGTTTGCGGGAGCACCGCCGGCGTTGGACGCGACGCGAGCTGGACGCCGTGATTCGGTCGCCCGCGACGCCCGGCATCTCGCTGATTGTGCCCGCCTACAACGAGGAAGCGACGATTGTCGAGAGCGTAAGGGCCCTTCTGCTCCTGAACTATCCCTCGTTCGAGATCGTGGTGGTCAACGACGGCGCCAAGGACCGGACGATGGACGTGATAATCGCGGCGTACGGCATGCTGCCGGCGCCGGCAAGCTATCCGCAGCAGATTCACACGCAGCCGGTGCGGGGCTTCTATCGATCGCTGGCGCATCCGGAGCTCGTCGTGATCGACAAGGCGAACGGCGGAAAGGCCGACGCGATCAATGCCGGCATCAACGCGGCGCAGCACGGGCTCGTGTGCGTCATCGACGCGGATTCGATTCTCGAAGAGCACGCGCTGACGCGTGTCGTGCTTCCGTTCATCGAGGACCCCGATACCGTCGCCAGCGGCGGCATCGTCCGTATCGTGAATGGCTCCACGGTGGAGGCCGGCAAGGTGACGCGCATGGGGCTTCCGAAGACCGCGCTGGCAACCTTCCAGGTCGTCGAGTACCTCCGGGCGTTCCTGGCAGGGCGCACCGCGCTGTCCGCGGGAAACTTGCTGCTGATCATTTCGGGTGCGTTCGGCCTCTTCCGTCGCGAGGCCGTGATCGCGGTCGGAGGGTTCCGGGTCGACACGGTGGGTGAGGACATGGAAATCGTCACACGGCTCCACCGCGTGTACCGGGAGCAGGGGCGCCGATACCGCATCGTGTTTCAGCCGGATCCGGTGTGCTGGACCGAGGCGCCCGAGACGCGACAGATTCTGGGCCGCCAGCGAAACCGCTGGCAGCGCGGGACGCTTCAGGTCCTCGGCTACCACCGGCGAATGATCGCGAATCCGCGTTACGGAGCCGTCGGGTTGATCGCCATGCCGTACTACCTGATTTTCGAAGCAGCAGGGCCCATCATCGAGTTCCTCGGCTTCGCGGTCACGCTGCTGGCGCTCGCCTTCGGCCTGCTCAACGTGCGTTTCGCAGAGCTCCTGTTTCTGTCGGCAGTGGCGTACGGCGCCATGATCTCGATGGCCGCCGTGCTGCTTCAGGAAATCGCTCTCGAAAGCTATCCACGGGCCAGGGACCTGCTGGTGCTCGCCGTGGTGGGCATCGTCGAGAACTTCGGCTACCGCCAGCTGACGACGTGGTGGCGTTTCCGGGGCATGGTGGACTACATGAAGGGGAAGAGCGGGTGGGGCACGATGACGAGACGGGGGTTCTCGGCCGCATGAACTTGAAAGTGGTGCTCGCAGAGGACGATCCGGACATCCAGATGATCGCGCGCCTGTCGCTGAGGCGCGCGCAATTCGACGTGACCGTGGCCTCGACCGGCGCAGAGGCGCTCGCCCGGGTGGCCGAAGAGCGCCCCGACGTCGTGCTGCTCGACTGGATGATGCCCGAGATGGATGGTCTGACCGCATGCACGCGGCTCAAGAGCGATCCGTCGACGCGCGACATCCCGGTCATCTTCATGACCGCGAAATCGCAGGAGCCCGAAATCAGGCAGGGGCTCTCGCTGGGCGCGGTGGGCTACATCGTCAAGCCGTTCGACGCGTTGTCGCTCGGCGCTCGCGTGCGGGAGTTGCTCAAGGTGTGACCCAGGTGGGAGTAGGTCAACGTATGGCGCTGGCGGCGGCGCTGGCGATCGCCGTCTTTGTCGCGACCGGCTGGCTCGCGCTGCGCGCGATCGATGATCTGATGTCAACCAGCCGTGCGGTAATCCATAGCCGGGCTGTCATCGCGCAGGCCGAGGCGGTGCGCTGGACCGCCGTGGACGCGGAGGCGGCAATGCGCGGGTACTTGCTGACGGGCGATCCGGTTTACACCCGACGGTTCGACGCAGATCGCGAACGCCTGACAATGCTCATAGCGAGGCTGCGAACGCTCACCGCGGACACCCCGGCGTACGGGCCGCGTCTGGATCGTATCGAGGCACTGATCGAGCAGAAGCGTGCCTTCTCGGAGGAGAATCGCCGCCTTCACGATACAGAGGGTCTTGCCGCGGTGGCGGCACACATGGAGACCGGGCGCGGCCTGTCCGCGCGCGGCCTGGTACTGGCGGGCGCCCTCGCGGCGTCGATTGATCAGCTCGAATCGGTCGAGGACCATCAGCTTACCCTCCGTGAGGCCGCGTCGTCGCGGGACGCCACCATCGTCGGCCGGGTGCTCGTCGCGATGGCGCTGCTGGGAACGCTGCTGCTCGGAGCCGCGTTCACGCTCGTGTACCGCTACAGCAAAATGGCGAGCAACGCGCTGGAACGTGCACTGAAGCTGAGCGAAGCGCGTGCTCGCGCGATCTTCGATCGCATGCTGGCAGGGCTCCTCGTGACGGACGCAACCGGCGCGGTCGAGACGGTGAATCCGGCTGCTGAGGCGCTCTTCGGATATCCGGCTGCGGAGCTGATCGGCACCTTCCCGCATCGGCTGTTCGGCGCCGGCCCGGACCAGGAGGCGGGGCCGTTCCTGGAGAACCTGGCCCAGCGAGCGCTCGGTCTCGTGACTGAGTTGGAGGGATGCCGAAAAGACGGCAGCACGTTCCCCCTCGAACTATCCCTGTTCAAATTCGACGACGGCGCCGACCGACACTATGGAGCCTACTTGCGGGACATCTCTGAGCGTCGCGAGATCGATCGGATGAAAGACGACTTCATTTCGATCGTGAGCCACGAGCTGCGGACGCCGCTCACCTCGATTCGCGGTGCGCTGCAGTTGATCATCGGAGAGCAACCGGGTCACGCCGATACCGAGCATGCGGAGTTATTGACGATCGCGCTGAACAACTGCGAGCGGCTGATTCGCATCGTCAACGACATTCTGGACGTGTCGAAAATCGAAGCGGGCCAGCTCACGCTGCGGACACAACAGGTGAATCTCGACGAGCTCATGCGCGCTTCCATTCAGAGTGTGGAGGGAATCGCGCACGCTGCCGACGTCCATTTCTTGCAAGAGATTGAACCAGGGCTCGAGTGGATTACCGGCGACTTCGATCGGCTCGTGCAGGTGTTCGTCAATCTCCTGTCCAACGCCGTCAAGTTCTCGCCCCCCAAGTCGGTTGTCACGTTCATCGCCTCGGCCGACGGCCGCACGGTTCGATTCGCGGTCCGCGATCATGGGCCTGGCATCGCGGAGGCGGACATCGCCAACCTGTTCCGGAAATTCAGGCAACTGGACAGCTCGGCAACGCGGCGGAGGGGCGGAACGGGCCTCGGCCTGGTGATTGCCAAGTCGATCGTCGAGCAGCACGGCGGCTCGATCGCGGTCGAGAGCCGGGTCGGCCAGGGAGCCCGCTTCGTCGTGACGCTTCCAGCCGCGGCAGCCACGGCACAGCCCGCGCCACCCGCGCCGGCCGCGGCCAAGGTCGAGACGGCCGGACGCACGATCCTCGTCGTAGACGACGATGCTGACGTGCGACGCGTGTTGTGCACCCTTCTACAGTCGGCCGGCTACCGCGCGCTCGAAGCGAGCGACGGCGATGCCGCCATGGAGATCGCCGTCGAGCGGCCGCTGGACTTGATCCTGATGGATCTCGTGTTGCCCGGCAGGAGCGGTCTCGACACTATCCAGGCGTTGGCGGCGGATCAGCGGACGGCGCACATTCCAGTCATCATCGTCTCGGTCTTGACTGACACGCGTGACATCGATCCCCGGCTCCCGATCATCGCGAAGCCCGTGAGGCGCGATGCGCTGCTGAACGAAATCGTGCGTACTCTGAAGCATCGCGCGATCGTGCTGGTTGCGGAAGACGATGACGACCTGCGCGACGTGCTGTTCCGGTCGCTGACGCACAGCGGCTTCAACGTGCTGACGGCCGCCGACGGGAGGGCGGCCCGGCACATCTTGGACAGCACTTCGTGCGATCTTGTTCTGCTCGACCTGCACATGCCGATCGAGGACGGCTTCTCGCTAATCGCGCACGTTCGAAGCTCGCCGACCGCGCGGCGCGTGCCCATCGTGGTTATTTCGGGCAGCACGACCGGTCAGGGCGCGCGGCGGTCGCTTGAGCTCGGCGCGAACATCTTCATCCAGAAGCCGACTGACTCCGAGTCGCTCATCCGAGAGGTGAACCGGCTGTTGGAGCCGCCGGCACAGCCCTGAGGTTAACCGGCCGTCAGCTCGTTGTGATCATACGACTCAGCGATGTCGCTGGACGAACTGCAGGCACAGCCTGCGCGGCGCGCTCAATGAGTTTTGAGGGCAGCGAACTGCTGATCGTACATCACCGGCTGACGACGGCGCTATGATCGCGCGCGTCGGTCAGCAGATGCTCGAGAGCGTGGCGCGCATGATGTCCTTGTCTGTTTGGCGGACAAGGTCGGCGGCGCGTAGTTACTCGTGGCGCAGCGCGGCTACGGCTGGCAGCCGCGCGGCGCGCCGCGCCGGAAGCGCGCAGGCTGCCAGCGCGACCGCCGCCACGACGAGCGCCACCCCGCCGAGCGACGGCAGATCGAGCGGCGCGACGCCGAAAAGCAGCGTGCGTGCCGACGGCGCCGCAATCGCCGCGAGGATGAAACCGCAGGCGCCGCCGATCGCCGCGGGACCGAGGCCGATGCGGAACGCGAGCCGCGCGATGTCCGCACCGCTGGCGCCGAGCGCCAGCCGCACGCCGATCTCTCTCGTCCGCGCTGCCACCGCTTCGGCGAGCACGCCGTACACGCCGACGCCGGCGAGCAGCAGCGCCGCCACCGAGAACCACGCGAGCAGCCGCATCACGAGCGTTCGCAGGAACACCGCATACGACGCGGCGACCGACGCCGCCAGCGTCTGCGCGCCGTAGAGGGGCAGCGCCGCGTCGACCTCGGCGATCGCCGTCCGCACCGGCGCCAGGATCGCGTCGGTGGAGGAGGTGCGCATCACGAGGCTGAAGGCAGGCTTGGGATCCTGCGCGAACGGAAAGTAGACGACCGGCGCCATCGGCTTGTCGAGGCTGTCGAACTGCTCGTCGCCGACGACGCCGACGATCGTCCACGCCGGCTTGCCGTCGACCCGGTCGAAGACGATCCGCTCGCCGAGCGGCATGCGTTCGCCGAACACGAGGCGCGCGAGCATCGCGTTGACGACGACGACGCGCTCGGCGCTGCGGGTGTCGGTGGCGTGAATCGTGCGCCCGGCGATCAACGGAATCCCCATCATCGAGAGATATCCGGGCGTCACGTCGCGCATCAGGCACTCGGGTGACTCGGCTTGCTCGTGCCCTGCGATCCGGAACCGGCCGGCGTAGCCGGGGCCACTGAGAGGCAGCCGATTGATCGCTTCGGCACTCGACACGCCCGGCACGCGCCGTACGCGCTCGAGCACGCCATCGACCGCCTGCGCGATGCCTTCGGCTGACTGATACCGTGGTGTGTCAGGCAGCGAGAGCCGCCCGGTCAGCAGGCCGTCGATGGCGAAGCCGGGATTGACGTGCGACAGTTTCACGACGCTTCGCCCGACGAGTGCCGCGCCGGCGAGCAGCACGACGGCGAGCGCGATCTGCGCCGCGACGACCACGCCGCGCAGGCGCGTCTCGGCGTGTCCCGCCGTCGCGCGCGCGCCAGTCGTGAACGGGTTGCCAGGATGCGACCCGCGCAGCGCCGGAACCAGGCCGGCCACGAGCACGGCGGCGATCGTGACGGCCACGCTGACAGACGCCGCCGGCAAGGACAGCGTGAAGCGCTCGGCGAACGGCAGCGTCGACCGGAACGACGCCGGCGTCGTCGCGTCGAAAAACACGACCGCCCACGACCCCAGGATGAGGCCCAGCGCCGCGCCGGGAATCGCGATCGTCAGCGCCTCGATCGCGAGCTGGCGGACGATCCGTCCGCGTCCGGCGCCGAGCGCGGTCCGCAGATGCATTTCCGGCGCACGCGCGACTGCGCGGGCGAGTACCAGACCCGAGACGCTGACGGCGGCGGCGAGCATCACCAGCAAGGCCGCGCCGAGCAGCAGCATCAGCGACGGACGGACGCCCGCGACCATCTCGTCGCGAAGATCGAGGGTCCGCAGCGTGGACGACGCGTGCCAGGCGGCGCCGGAGCGCTGCCAGCGATCCGATTGTACGCGGAGCTCCTCGGCCGCCGAGGCCGCGGTCGCGCCGGCGCGGCGAACCGCAAGCACGTCGAGCACGTGCATGTCCGCCCTCGTCAGCTGCGCCTGCGTCGGTCCGAGCGGCAGCCACACTTCCGGATTCGCGCGCGACGCAAAGACGAACCACTCCGGCAGGACGCCGACGATGGTGGACGGCGTGCCGCTCACCACGACGGCTCGTCCGATCGCGGCCGGATCGCCGCCGAACCTCCCGCGCCACGCCGCGTGGCTGAGAATGATGACTGCCGGCGCGCCTTTCACCGCGTCGGCATCGGAGAACGCGCGTCCCAGCGACGGCCTGACGCCGAACACGTCGAGGAAGGTTGGCGTGATCTCGATCGCGCGGACCCGTTCGGCAGGGCCGGCACCTGTCTGCAGCGTGCGACTGCCGTCGCTGCACGCGCCGATAGCGGCGAACGATCGCAGACCGTCGCCGAGCTCGTAAAAGTCGGACCACGACAGATTCGGGCCCCGGCCGGTCCGGTCGATCTCGCGGATGTAAACGATGCGATCGGCGTTGGGGTACGGCAGCGGGCGAACGAGGATGGCTTCGGCGATCGAGACGACGGCCGTCATGATGCCGGCGCCGAACGCGAGCGTGATGACGGCGGCGGCGGCGAAGCCGGGACGGCGCCACAACAGCCGCAGCGCGCGGCGGAGATCGCCTGAGATGTCGCGCGCGAGACCGGCGCGGTGCCAGCGCAGCCGAAGCGCCGATGGCGCCGACGCGAGCGCCTGCCTCCAGTACCACGCCGAGGCAAAGCGGCGATCGCGCGCACGCTGTCGGAATTCTTCATCGAGATCGCCGACGATGACGTCGCGATCTTCGGGGGGCGACAGCCGCGACACCAGCCAGCGCGGCAGCCGCGGAGGCATCACGATCGCCTCCGCGCGCCGCGGAGTTTCAGCCCGGCCCACATCCGCGCCTGGAGATCGCGGGCGTCTTCCAGCGACTGTTCGCCCGCGCGCGTCACGGTGAAGAACCGCCTGGCCAGACCGGACCGCTCCTCGCCTCCTGGCTCGTCCGCCTGGCGGACGTGACCCTTGGCCACCAGGCGCTCGAGCGTCGCGTACACTGCGCCGATCGTCGCCTTCCGCCCCGCCCGTGCTTCGATCTCGGCGCGAATCCGCATGCCGTACGCCTCGTTGCCGAGTCGCGCGACCGCGAGCAGCACGATCTGTTCGAACTCGCCGAGATAGCCGCTGCGTCCCATGCGGGTATGATTTCTACAAAGTAGAATTCATGTCAAGACCTCCGTGACGGGCGTGCGGTTGAGCTGGATCAGCAGGAAAGACCGCGACGAAAGGGAGTTGCTCGAGTCGGTCGAGCGTGGCGATTGGAAGGCCGCCCGCGGTGGCAAGCGCGAGCGAACTCGCTACGCGCGCTACCACGTTCCGCAAGGATCGTCGGCTGAACATTCGTCTGTCTAGCAAGGACTTGGAGGCGATCCAAAAGCGGGCCCTCGCCGAAGGCTTGCCGTATCAGACGCTGATCTCGAGCTTGCTGCACAAGTACGCTTCCGGGCGCCTCAAAGAGATCTAACGACCGCCGGCCTCAGGCCGTACCGCGTCACCCCAACCTCCGGCGGGATGCCTGCCGCCCGAATCGTCAACACGGGCCAGCAGAACGACTGGTTCAACACGTTCGAGGATGTGAGCGAGGCGCGCACGTCGAGGCTCGCTTCGACGTGACCATCTCGTCTTGAGTTCATTCCGCTTTGTGACGGCCGCCACTGACACTGGCACGGAGTACGGCTACGCCGCGGGAGTGATGATGAAGTTGGCGAAGTCTCCGCCCGAGTTGTTCCCCACCCATACGCCGACCAGGCCCTTCTTGCGGTCGCTCAGCAGGCTCACCACGAGGCACGGGTCCTTTGCATCGTTGACGAAAACGCTCGTCTTCGGGTTCGCGACGACGACGCGCGCGCGAAACCAGGCGTTCGGATCCGGTACCGGATTCACGGCTTGCTCGTATTTCCCGGGCTGGTCGGTGCGGAGCTTCTGCCATGTGAAGTCAGGAAGCGAGTGGTATTGGACAGCGTGACTGCGGCTCACCGGGTCGGTGGCTCTGAAGTTGAACGGGCGGAAGTAGATCGCGTCGTAGGACGCGGCATCGACGCCGTGAAACGCGACACCAACGAAACTCCGCTGCGCGAGGTCCTTGCCACGGACGTCGAACTCGATCGTGCCGGTCGCGAACTCGATCCCCGGCAGGAATGCAACCGCTTCACCGGGCGCTTGGCTCAGCCGAACGCCGTTTCTGGCGCCGTCCACAAGGCGCATGACGTCGCGGTTGAAAAGCTTCAGTCTTTTCTCATCGACCAGGGCGCCGAGATTGGGCGCGATTGTCTTCGTCTGGCTGGCCGCGCGAGACACATGCGAGAGTCCGGCCACGCCCACGAACGTCGAGATCACGAACTCACGTCGATTCATCGTCCCCTCCAATCACTTTGAGTCCTGATTAGCCTGCATAGGCTCGAAACAAGTACGACAGCGACGAGTAGAAGAGCCACACCGCTCCCGTCAGGCTCGCCGCGATCTCTATCGGCCGCATCACGGTGATCGGAAGCCGCACACGCCGCTCTGCGCTCCAGCGCTCGAGAAGCTGCGCCCTGCACCAGTGTGTAGGATCCGGCAACGTCGACGTCACGGGCAGCGCAGACACACGTGCCATGAACGCCGCGATCGCTTGCTCATGCGCTTCGTCACCTTGAGTTCTGTCTGTCATCGTGCCCTCATCATCCTTTCCGCTTCTAGCAGATCACGCAGCCGCTTGCGATGAACGACCACCGGCGCTCGATCTGCAACTAGCCCGATTTACTCGTATCGAAGCGTTTCTATGGGATTCATGCGCGACGCTCTGCGGGCGGGAAGAAATCCAACGAGAGTTGATATTCCGCCCATGAGAATCAGAACCGTGAGGAGTGTGATCGGGTCGTACGGGACGACGCCGAACAGGAATCCCTGCATGGCCCTTCCTGCAACGAAGCTCACGGCTAATCCGATACCGACGCCAGACAGAGCGATGGTCCAGGTTTCGCGAAGCAACATTCGGAAGACGCGGCTTGGCGTGAGCCCGAAGGCCATCCGGATGCCAATTTCGCGCGTCCGCGCCCTTACAGTGAACGACAGCACGCCATAGGTGCCCACCAGTGCCAGGGTGAGTGCCAGCACGCCGAGAATTCCTGTAATCACAGCTGCGCCCCTCACGCCTCCGAATCCTCCTCCGCTGTCGTTGATCTGCTGCTCGAGCGTGTAGACGTCATATACAGGAACGGCAGAATCGAGGCGACGTATCGCCTCCGTCACACCGGATGTGAGCGTTCCCGCTGTCGGCATTCGAGAACGCACATGCAAAGTGCGAGCAACACCATCGAACTGATCGAGAGACACGAAAAAGCGGGGCACGGCTGGACCGCCGATCTCGTCGCGGCGGTATCGAGCATTGGGCACGACTCCAATCACCTCGAGTCGACCATCGGGCTCGGAACTCGAGCGGAAGCGTCGTCCGAGAGGATCCTCGCCCGGCCACAAGCGTTCCGCCAGCGCCTCGTTCACCACCGCGACTTTCGGCGATCCCTTGGTGTCGGCGATGGAGAAAGTACGGCCTCTCCGCAACGGCGTTCCCATCGTCGGGAAGTAATCGCCCGTGACGAGATGTCGGTCGGCTAGAAACCCGGTGGTGCTCGACGGCGCTGGCCCGCCCTCGGCTGCTATATACGGAGTCGAATTGGCAGTCCCGAATGGGACAAAGACCGAAGCGGCAGCGGATTCCACCCCCGGAAGCGCTTCGACCGCCGTGTCGAGCGACTCGTAGAACGCCCGCGCCTTCCCGGCGTCGTACCCTACGGCGCCCGGATCTATCGAGGCGAGCAGAACACGATTCGCATCGAAGCCGAGGTCAACCGATTCCAGGCTCTGGACGCTTCGTATGAACAAGCCACACACCACGAGCAGCACGACGGAGCCCGCAATCTGCGCAGCGGCCAAGGCCTTGCGGATCCATTGCCGCCGGCGGCCTTCGGTGGAGGTCTTGCCCTCCGAAAGATCGCTGCGCGGGTCGACTCGCGACGCCCTCAGCGCCGGGAGGAGTCCAATCAACAGCGTGGAAACGACCATCAGGACCCCGAGATAGCTCGCGGTAGTCCAGTCGAGTTGGAAATCGAGAAACAAAGGAAACCCAGGTGTGGTTGCTACTGAGGCGAGGGTACGCGCTAGGGCGACCCCGGCGATGGCACCTCCAGACGCTCCAAGAAATGCGATGACCGACGCTTCGACGACGCACAGTCGAACGAGATCCGCTCGGCTGGCGCCTAGCGCCCGACGGATTGCCATCTCCCGACCGCGACCGAGCCCCTTGGCGAGGAAAAGCCCCAGCACGTTGGCGCAAGCAATCAGAAGGGTCACGCCAACAAGCATCAGAAACAAGACGGCGAGAACGGGCGCTTGGGATGCGTTCTGAGGCTCTGGTCGCGCCAGTCGTTCCCAATACACACGGATGCGCCGGCCGGCGTTCGTAGCCGGATGATCGTTTTCCAGCCGCCTCGCAACCGTATCCATCGAGGCACGCGCCTGCTCGAGCGCGACTCCAGATTTCACGCGAGAGATAACGCGGACCGCGAGCACATCACGGTTGGAGAGCCGTGCCTGAGGCTGGAACAGCTCGAGCGGCACATAGAGTTCGGACGACAAAAGCGCAAAGGTACCGTGGAAGTTTTCTGGAGCCACACCGACGACGGTGAAGGGCCGGCCATCGATGCGCACCTCTCGGCCGACGACAGATGTGCTCGCGCCAAAGCGGCGCGACCAGTACGAGTGGCTCAGGACGGCAATGGGCTGCGTGCCGCCGAGCTCGCCGTCAGAAGGGAGAATCAGCCGTCCCGCCGCTGGATCGAGTCGGAGTGTGGAAAAGTAGTTACCTGAGACGGCCGTAGCCATTAGTCGGTCGGTCCTTCCATCCACCGTCAGACCCACCGCGCTCAGGTCCCACGCCGCCATGTCCGAAAAGGGCGTCTCGGACGCCCTGTAGTCTTGAAGATCTGGATACGCGACGCGCTGCCAAATTCTGGGATTGCCAGATATCGTCGTTGCCAGAACGGCCAGTCGGTCTGCGTCGCCCACTGGCAGAGGTCTGAACACGCTGCTGATGATTGTTGCCATCGTGGCGTTGGGACCGATGCCGACCGCGAGGGTGAGGACAGCCGCAACCGTGAACACCGGGTACCTCCGCAGCTGCCGCACGGAGTAACGCAGATCGCTGCGTACCGCTTCAATCAGACGCAGTCCGCGTGCGTCGCGGCACTCCTCCTTCCGCTGCTCCATTCCACCCATCTCCCGAAGGGCGGCGTAACGCGCGTCGTCCCAAGAGGCCCCGGCAGCAATGTGGTCGGCAATCAGACGCTCCAAGTGGTATTGCAGTTCCTCGGTGAGCTCCTCTTCAACGCTGCGGCTCCGAAACAGCGAACGAAGGCGCAGGCGAAGTTTTTTGGTCCAGCGCATGACCGTCGCCTTTCCTCAAGCAGGTTTAACGATCAACGAGATCGCGGACGACAGCCGTTCCCACTCTGCGGTTTCGGCCTTCAACGCCTTGCGACCAGCCGCGGTGAGCTTGTAGTACTTCGCGCGACGATTGTTCTCGCTAGCGGCCCATTGGGCCTCGATCCACCCTTGCTGCTCGAGTTTGTGGAGCGCGGGGTACAACGCGCTCTGGCCCACCCGCAACTGCTCGTTCGACATCTGTCGAATCCGCTGCGCAATCGCCCAGCCGTGCATCGGTTCCAAGGACAGAACACGGAGAAGAAGGAGATCAAGTGTGCCCTGCACGAGGTCTGTTGGCTTGCTCATTTCGACCTCTCAGTTACTGAGTGGAGAGTAGCGCCAGTCGGCCTGAGAAGCAAGGGAAGGATGATCTCCACCGCTCCGTGCCGCTCCGCTCTGTTCCAGTCGTCGGCGTTACCGCTTCAGTACGTTGGACTCTGTTCTGCCTTGTTGACGCACAAAAATGTTTCAGAGTGTCTGGGGCTCCGACTAGGCCCCGGGCGTCCGATTCCGATCGATTGGGGACCGATGTGGACGCGATCTGTGCAAGCTATTCGTATCTCAACGCCCTCATCGGATCCACGCGTGACGCACGATGGGCGGGGATGAAGCCGGCGCAGAGCGCGACCAGTGCGAGCGCAACGGCCGAGAGCGCCAGCACCGTCGGATCGGCACCGGTCATCTGATACAGGATCGACTGCGCGGCTTTTCCGACGCCGAGCGCCCCGGCAACGCCCGCGAACCCTCCGACGAGCGTCATGATCGCGACCTGACGCAGCACCATGCCGCGAACGCGGGCGGGCGCAGCGCCAAGCGCCATTCGAAGCCCGATCTCGCGCGTGCGCTGGGCGACCGTATAGGCGAGAACACCATAGAGACCGATCGCCGCGAGCAGTGTCGCCAGCAGCGCGAATGCCGTCGACAGCGTCGTCATCATGCGATCGAGAAACGTATTCGCGCGGACCTGCGCGGACACCGTCTCGAGCGCCTCGATGGGGAGATTCGGATCCAGCCGCTTCACGACGGCCGTGATGGCCGACGCCGCCTGCGCGACGTCACCGGATGTCCGCACGTAGACGTGCATCGCGCCCAGCCCTTGGTCCTGTCGGTACGGGAGGAAGTACTGCGGCGGTACCTCCTGCTTCACGTCGCTGTACTTCGCATCCTCGACAACTCCCACGATGATCGTATCGAGCGTGCTGCGATAGCCGCCTCCCGATCCCATCTGCTTGCCGACGGCGTCGTTCCTCAAGCCGAACTTCTTGGCAAACGTCTGGTTGACGAGGGCGACCTTCGCCGAATTCACGGTGTCGGCATCGGTGAACTCGCGTCCGGCGATGAGTGGTATGCCGAGCACGGAGAAATAGCCCGCGCCGACTCTGTTGTACCGGGAGCGGCTGTCCGTGTCGGGCCCGGCGTTGAATCCTTGTACGGCGATAGGTCGATTCCGATTGTGGCCAGTCAGAATCGCCACGTTCGACAGGGTCACGGCCGTCACGCCCGGCGCCGTGCGAAGTTCGTCTTCGAGGCGCTGATAAAAAAGGCGAATGCGATCGACCGAGTAGCCGTTCAAGTCCGGCGACAAGCCGAACGTGACGAGATGATCGACCTTGATGCCGAGATCGACCCTGCTGATGTTGCGCAGGCTCTTCACGAAGAACCCCGACGAGGCGAGCAGCAACATCGCGACCGCGATCTGCGACGTGGCGAGGGCGAGCCGGAAGCGCGCGGCGCCTTTCGCGCCGGATGGCTGGCCGGCCTGGTTTTTGAGCGTCGACACGAGGTCAGGCCGCGTGCTGTGGAGCGCGGGGAAGAGCCCGAAGAGGATGCCAGTGGCGAACGTCAGGCCGATTCCGAACAGGATGACGGTGCCGTTGATGCTGAACGTGAGCGTGTGCTGCACTTCGGGCGGCAGCAGCGAGGTGACGAGTACAAGCGTCCAGTTGGCGACGACCATGCCGGCCGTGCCACCGAGCGCCGCCAGCAGCAGCGATTCGGTCAGGAGCTGCCCGATCAGGCGCGCGCGGCTCGCGCCGATCGAGAGCCGGACGGCCATCTCTCCGGCCCGCGCGGACGAGCGCGCGAGCAGCAGGTTCGCGATGTTGGCGCAGGCAATGAGCAGTACGAACCCGGTGACGGCGAGCAGGTATCGCAGCGGCATCTTGGCCTGATCGGGAACCGTGCTCTGGCCGAGCCCGCCGGGTGCGATCAGAATCGGCTTCGCGCGAAAGCGCGCCAAGGTCTCCCGGCTGATGTCCTTCTGGAGCGGCGCTTCGACGTCGTTGACAATGGCGTGATACTGCGTTCCGAGCGCCGCGCGCGCCCCGTCGATTGTGACCCCGGGCCGCAGGCGCGCGAACAGATACGCCCAATAGTCGGTCCGAAGCGAAAAATCGGTACCATCGGCGAGCGCCGCGCGCAGCGTCATCGGCACGAACACGGCAGGCCGCAGGCCGATCGTCGTGCCCTCAAAGCCCTTCGGCGTGACGCCCACAATGGTCAGGCTTTG
>DATFWL010000380.1:0-8467 GCA_035259385.1 Vicinamibacterales bacterium
GTGCCCGCGACCGCCGCGAAGCGGCGGCGTGCGATGCGCGGTGAGCTCTGCGTGGCGCCGCGGTCTTTGCGGCCTTTGCGTTTACGCTCTGATGGTGATGCACCCGAACGTCCCGGCGCTGCGAGGCGCGCCCGTTTGACATCTTCCAGGGCGCGACCTACGGTACACCGCGATGCGGATCGTGTGCGTCGGCGGTGGACCGGCGGGCCTCTACTTCGCGCTGCTGATGAAGCGGCACGATCCGTCGCACCAGGTGACCGTCGTCGAGCGCAACGGCGCCGGGGACACGTTCGGCTGGGGCGTCGTCTTCTCGGATCAGACGCTCTCGTCACTGCAGCGCGCCGACCCACGCACCGCGACGCAGATTCTCGACGCCTTCAATCACTGGGACGACATCGAGATCCACTTCACGGATCGCTGCATCCGATCGTCGGGGCATGGCTTCTGCGGCATCGGCCGCCACCGCCTGCTGCGCATCCTCCAGGTCCGGGCGACCGAGCTCGGCGCCCATCTGTGCTTCGAACGGGAGATCGCCGACGCCGCGGCGATTGACGCGGATCTGATCGTTGCGGCTGACGGGTTGAACAGCCGCATCCGGACGCAGTATGCGGGGACGTTTCAGCCCGACGTCGACGTGCGGCGCTGCCGCTTCGTCTGGCTCGGCACGCACAAGCGGTTCGACGCGTTCACCTTCGCGTTCGAGCGCACCGAATGGGGTTGGTTCCAGGCGCACGCTTACCGATTCGATCGCGACACCTCCACTTTCATCGTCGAAACGCCCGATGGGGTGTGGCAGGCTGCCGGTCTCGCCGAGATGTCGAAGGAGGAGAGCATCCGCTTCTGCGAGCGGCTGTTCGCGCGATACCTCGACGGCCATGCACTGATGTCGAACGCGGCGCATCTGCGCGGCTCCGCCCAGTGGATCCGTTTTCCGCGCGTCGTGTGCCGGTCGTGGGTCCATGCCGGCGGCGGCGCCGGCGGGCGCACGCCCGTGGTCCTGGTCGGAGACGCGGCGCACACCGCGCACTTCTCAATCGGATCGGGGACGAAGCTGGCGCTCGAGGACGCGATCGAGCTGGCTGGCCAGCTCGCCGACGCAGATCGTGCAGACGACCTGATGCCGGCGCTCCGCGCGTACGAAGCGCGGCGGAGCGTCGAAGCGCTGCGGATGCAGAATGCCGCGCGCAATTCCACCGAGTGGTTCGAGAACGTCGAGCGGCACGCGCGCCTCGAGCCGGAGCAGTTCGCGTATTCGCTGCTGACCCGATCGCAGCGGATCTCGCATGAGAATCTGCGGCTCCGCGATCCGCGGTATCTCGGCGGCTACGAGCGCTGGATGGCGGAGCGATCGGGACTCGGCGGCGACGAGCCGGTCCCGCCGATGTTCACCCCCTTCCGCATGCGCGGCCTGACACTGAAGAACCGCGTCGTCGTGTCGCCGATGGCGCAGTACAGCGCCGTCGACGGAGTGCCGACCGATCACCACCTGGTTCATCTCGGCGCGCGCGCGCTCGGCGGCGCCGGGCTCGTCTTCACCGAGATGACCTGCCCGACGCCGGACGCGCGGATCACGCCGGCGTGCACCGGTCTTTACACCGACGCGCACACCGCCGCGTGGCGGCGCATCGTCGACTTCGTCCACCAGGGCACGACCGCAAAGATTGCGCTGCAGCTCGGCCACGCCGGCGCGAAGGGATCGACGCGAGTCCCGTGGGAGGGCGAGGACCTGCCGCTGCCCGACGACGGACCGGACCGCAACTGGCCGCTGATCTCCGCCTCGCCGCAGCAGTACATCGACGGCGTGAGCGCGTGGTCGCGCGCGATGACACGCGAGGACATGGAGCGGGTGACCGCCGACTTCGTCGCCTCCACGGGGCGCGCGATCGAGGCCGGCTTCGACTGGCTGGAGCTGCACTGCGCGCACGGCTACCTGCTGTCGGCGTTTCTGTCGCCGCTCACCAACCAGCGCACGGACCACTACGGCGGCTCGCTCGAGAACCGGCTGTGCTGGCCGCTCGAAGTGTTCGCGGCGATGCGGGCGGTGTGGCCGCAGGAACTGCCGATGTCGGTCCGCATCTCCGCGCACGACTGGGTCGAGGGCGGAAACACCGAGGCCGACGCGATCGAGATCGCGCGCGCGTTCAAGCGGGCGGGCGCCGATCTCATCGACGTGTCGTCGGGGCAGGTCAGCACCGCGCAGAGGCCGGTCTACGGACGCATGTATCAGACGCCGTTCGCCGAAGCGATCCGCAACGAAGTCGGGATCGCGACCATGGCGGTGGGCGCGATCTCGGAAGCGGATCACGTGAACAGCATCATTGCCGCTGGTCGGGCGGATCTCTGCGCGATCGCGCGGCCCCATCTCGCCAGCCCGTCGTGGACGCTGGTCGAGGCCGCGAAGATCGGGCACACCAACGGCATCGGCGCCGACTGGCCGAAGCAGTACCTGAAGGCGAAGAGCCAGCTCGAACGCAACTTCGAGCGCGAGCGGATGCTGGCGGCGGAGAACGGCGCGCCCGGCAAGCCGCCGGAGCGCGGCCTGACGTAGGGCGGTGGTCGCGCTACGTCTTCATGGATGGAAGAAATCGATCGATGGACCCACACCTGGCCGCCGGCAATCGGCGCGACGCCGCCGGCACCACCTGCCATCACATCGGCTGGGCCGTACAGGATGCGGTCGGCGCGATCACGTTGAACCGCCCGGAGCGGAAGAACCCGCTGACCTTCGAGTCGTACGCCGAGCTGCGCGATCTCTTCCGGGCGCTGTCGCTGGCCGGCGACGTGAAGGCGATCGTCCTCCAGGGCGCCGGCGGGAATTTCTGTTCCGGCGGCGACGTGCACGAGATCATCGGCCCGCTGACGAACATGCGCCTGCCGGATTTGCTGGCCTTCACGCGAATGACCGGCGATGTCGTCAAGGCGATGCGCGCCTGTCCGCAGCCGATCGTCGCCGCGATCGACGGTGCGTGCGCCGGCGCCGGCGCGATCCTCGCGATGGCGTCGGACCTGCGCGTCGGCACGGCGCGCAGCCGCGTCGCATTCCTGTTCTCGCGCGTCGGCCTGGCGGGCTGCGACATGGGCGCCTGCAGCGTGCTGCCGCGCCTGATCGGCCACGGGCGCGCCGCGGAGTTGCTCTACACCGGACGTGCCCTCACCGGCGACGAGGCGTTCGGGTGGGGCTTCTACAATCGTCTGGTGGAGCCCGCCGACGTGAGCGCCAACGCGATGGCATGGGCCGCGGAACTCGCGGCCGGGCCGACGTTCGCCCACGCGATGACCAAGCGCATGCTCCATCAGGAGTGGGCCATGGGACTCGACCAGGCGATCGAAGCCGAAGCGCAGGCGCAGGCGATCTGCATGACGACCGGCGACTTCAAGCGTGCCTACGACGCGTTCCGCGCCAAGGGCACGCCGCAGTTCACGGGTGAATGAGCCCGATGGGAATTTCGCCGCGGGAACGATCAGTCGATCTCGGTCCGACCGGGCACGTGGACACCTTCACGCGCGACCGCCTGCCGCCCGCCGCGCAGTGGCCCGATCTTCTCCTCGATCGCGCCGACTTCACCTATCCGGAGTACCTGAACGCCGCCGTCGAACTGACCGATCGGATGGTGGAGCAGGGCTTTGGCGATCACCTGGCGCTCATCGGCAACGGCCGCCAGCGCACGTACAAGGAGCTGACCGACTGGACCAACCGGCTCGCGCACGCGCTGGTCGAAGACTTCGGCGTCAAGCCTGGAAACCGCGTGCTGCTCCGCTCCGGCAACAACCCGGCGATGGTCGCCGCGTGGCTGGCGGTGACGAAGACCGGCGCCGTCGCCGTCAACACGATGCCGCTCCTGCGCGAAGCCGAGCTCGCCAAGATCGTCGACAAGGCAGAAATCGGCCTGGCGCTGTGCGACAGCCGCATCGCCGACGATCTCGTCGCCTGCGCCAAGGGCAGCCGCTTCCTGAAAGGCGTCGTCTGCTTCGACGGCACCGCGAATCACGACGCCGAGCTCGATCGGGTTGCGCTCAACAAGCCGGTGCGATTCGAGGCCGCCCGCACCGGACGGGACGACGTCGCGCTGCTCGGGTTCACGTCGGGAACCACCGGTCAACCGAAAGCGACGGCCCACTTTCATCGCGACCTGCTGATCATCGCCGACGGATACGCGCAGGAAGTGCTGCAGGTGACGCCGGACGACGTGTTCATGGGATCGCCGCCGCTGGGATTCACGTTCGGCCTCGGCGGCCTCGCCATCTTTCCGCTGCGCTTCGGCGCCGCGGCCGCGCTGCTCGAGAATGCGTCGCCCGCGAACATGGTCGACATCATCGAGGCACACCGGGCCACGATCAGCTTCACGTCGCCCACCGCATATCGCGCGATGATGGCGGCGATGGACGATGGCGCCGACCTGTCGTCGCTGCGGATGGCGGTGTCGGCGGGCGAAACGCTCCCGGCGCCGGTGTTCGAGGAGTGGACGCGGCGAACCGGCAAACCAATCCTCGATGGCATCGGCTCGACCGAGCTGCTTCACATCTTCATCACCAATCGCCTCCTCGACCGCGTGGCGGGCGCGACCGGCCGGCCGGTCACGGGATACGAGGCGCGCATCGTCGACGACGAGATGCGCGACGTCCCCGACGGCACGGCCGGGCACCTCGCGGTGCGCGGTCCCACCGGGTGCCGGTATCTTGCCGACGATCGTCAGACCACGTACGTGCGCGACGGGTTCAACCTGACCGGCGACGATTTCGTCAGGGACCGGGACGGCGTCTATCACTTCGTCGCCCGTGCCGACGACATGATCATTTCCTCCGGCTACAACATCGCCGGACCGGAGGTCGAAGCGGGACTGCTGCAGCATCCGGCGGTCGCCGAATGCGGCGTGGTCGGCGCGAAGGACGAGGAGCGCGGCCAGATCGTGAAGGCGTTCGTCGTCCTGCGCCCCGGCTACACGGCATGTCCCGAGATGGCGAAGGAGCTGCAGGACTTCGTCAAAGGGCACATCGCGCCGTACAAGTATCCTCGCGCGATCGAGTTTCGCGAGTCGCTGCCGCGCACGCCGACCGGAAAGGTGCAGCGGTTTCTCCTGCGCGCCGCAGCCGGCCCGGGTGGGCCCGGGGCCAGCCGATGAGAACGCTGCAGCCCGCGGGATGGACGCGCCCGCATGGGTACGCGAACGGCGTCGTCGCCAGCGGGACGACCGTTTTCGTCGCGGGCCAGGTCGGTTGGAACGCCCGCGGCGAATTCGAGACCGACGATCTGGTCGGCCAGGTACGGCAGGCGCTTGCGAACGTCAACGCGGTGCTCGCCGAGGCCGGCGCCGGCCCGGAGCACATCACGCGGATGACGTGGTACCTGACCGACAAGCGCGAGTACCTGGCCCGGAGCAGGGAGATCGGCGCCGCCTTCCGCGAGATCGTCGGCGTCTATCACGCCGCGATGAGCGCCGTCGAAGTGCGCGCGCTGATCGAGGACCGCGCGAAAGTGGAAATCGAAGTCACGGCGGTGATTCCACAGGCGTGACGCCGGGCTGCCGCCTTCGCCTTCGGCGCGTCGGCGAGCCGGACCGTGATCGCCGACGCGCTATCATGTGCCTCTATACAACGGAGCACGTCATGACCGACACCGCGCCGCAGGATCAGCTCGGAACCGTCGAAGGGCTCGACGGCATCTTCGTCATTCGCGGCGGCGGGATCACGCGCGGGTGGAACGGGATTCAGTATCGCGCCGGCCTGTCCGCGAAGAACACCAACGCGAAACAGCTGTCGATGAACGTCGCCACGATTCCGCCGGGCGGCGTCGCCGCCGCGCACATCCACGTCGGCTTCGAAGTGATGCTGTACATCCTCGCCGGGCGGGTCCGGCACGAGTACGGCCCGGTGCTCGAGAAGTCGGTGGAGAACCGGGCCGGCGACTTCATCTTCATCGAGCCCGGCGTCCCGCACGAAGTCTTCAACATGAGCGACACGGAGCCGGTGGTCGCCGTGGTCGCACGGTCGGACGCCAGCGAGTGGGAACACATCATTCCGTTCACGCGGCCCACCGCTCCGCCGACGCCGTAGCGTCATGTCCGGACCCCAGCGCCAGTCGGCGACCTACGCGTCCTATCTCGAGATCGACGAGCTCCTGTCGCTGCAGCATCCGCGCTCGGACGAGCACGACGAGATGCTGTTCATCATCATTCACCAGGTCTACGAGCTCTGGTTCAAGGAGCTGCTGCACGAGTTCGACCGTGTGATGCGGCTGCTGGAACAGGACGAGTCGCATCGCGCGCAGCACACGCTGAAGCGGATCCTGACCATCCTGAAGGTGATGGTCGCGCAGCTCGACATTCTCGAGACGATGACGCCGCTCGAGTTCCTGAGCTTCCGCGCGCGGCTCGACGCGGCGAGCGGATTCCAGTCCGATCAGTTCCGTCAGATCGAGTTCGTGCTCGGCGTCAAATCGGAGCAGGCGATCCAGCGCTTCTCGGAACCGAGCCGCGCGCGCTCGGCGCTCGAGCGCCGCTATCAGGCGCCGACGCTGTGGGACGCTTTCCTGCAGTACCTCGCGCGAGAGCGCTACGACGTGCCCGACGCGTGCCTGCGGCGCGACACGAGCGCCGCCCCGGAACCTTCGCCGGAGATTCAGGAGATCCTGATCGACGTGTACCGCCGCGACGTCAAGAACGCGGAACTGTGCGAGCGCCTCGTCGACCTGGACGAAGGGATTCAGGAGTGGCGCTATCGCCACGCGAAGATGGTCGAGCGGACGATCGGCGCCAAGCCGGGCACCGGCGGATCGTCGGGCGCAGCATATCTGCGCGAGACCGTCGGTCGTCCGCTCTTTCCCGATCTCTGGGCCATCCGATCACGGTTGTAAGCGCCGGCGGCGTCGCGCCACGAAACGGATGGCCAAAGTCGTCTCGGGAGCGCCCCAAATCCGTGTGGTCCGATTCGGGCGGGCGATGTGCCGATTCGGCACATGCCGGAGACAGCAGCGAATTTTCTTCGAGAAAAAATCCCAAAGAGCGTTCGCCGGCGCGGGGGCCTGCCGTTTGCACTCCACCCGCTGCCATGATTCGCTCACACCGACTGACGGAAACCGTACTCAGCGCCGGCGGCCTGTTCGTCCTCGTCTCCGGCGCGGCCCTGATCAACGACGAGGTTCGCAGCCACGTGATGAATATGTTCTCCGGCGATCGAGCGACGGAACTGGCGACGATCGCCGCCCCCGCTCACCGCGCAGCGACCGCGGTGCTCTCGACGTTCGGCGACGTCAAGGCCGCTCCAAGTTCGGTGGTCGCGTTCGGCCTCGGGGCGGTCGTCCTCTTCGTCCTCATGTTCCGCACGTAGAAGAGGTTCTAGGGCTCTTAGGTTCTAGGGTTCTCGGTTCCTGGTTCATCGGTTCTCGGTTCTGGTTCGGTTCCTGGTTCGAGTTCGCGAACTTGGAACGACGAACCTGAACCGCCGACGCGCGTTTGCCTGTGGGCGTAAGCCCGTGGCAGGGCAGGCGCCGTGTGACGGATCCGGGCGCCGTCGTCACGCTCGAGCCGGGCCGCACGAGGTCGTGGCTGAAGGCGGATTCTGGGGCATACTGAGGCCGGAACGCCGGGGATGTCAGGACCATCGGCCCGCTCGTTCGCACTGCCGGCCGCGCTGGCGCTGCTGTGCGCAAGCACGGCAGGAGCCCGCTACGTTGCGGCGCGCGGCGCGCAGACGGCTGCGGCGCCGGCGGCCGCTGTTGCAGTCGCTCCCTCAACACCTGCACGCGATGTTCTCAATCAGTACTGCGTCACCTGTCACAACAGCAGGCTGAAGACGGCGGGCCTTCAACTCGACGGCCTGGACCCGATGCACGTGGGCGACCACGCGCAGCAGTGGGAGAAAGTCGCCACCAAGCTCCGCACCGGCGAAATGCCGCCGTCCGGGCGGCCCCGGCCGGGCCCGGAAACCTACCGCAGCCTGACCGCAGCGCTGGAGCACGACCTCGACGCGGTCGCTGCGGCGAAGCCGGAACCCGGGCGCGTCCCGGTGCATCGCCTGAATCGCACCGAGTATGCGAACGCGGTTCGCGACCTGCTCGGTGTCGAGATCGACGCGCGCGCGCTCCTGTCGTCGGACGAAGCCGATCATGAAGGGTTCGACAACGTCGCGAGCGTGCTGTCTGTGTCGCCGGCGCTGCTGGAGAACTATCTGTCGGCGGCGCGGACCGTCAGCCGTCTCGCGGTCGGCGATACGACGCTGCGTCCGGTGATCGACTCGTTCAAGATCTCCAAGGCGCTCGTCCAGGACGATCGCCTCGGTGACGACCTTCCGTTCGGATCGCAGGGCGGCGCGCTGATTCGCTACTACTTTCCCGTCGACGCCGAGTACACCATCAAGGTCCTGCTGCGGCGTCAGGAATACGACTACATCCTCGGCATGGGCGAGCGGCATCAGCTCGACGTGCGTCTCGACGGCGCGCTCCTGAAGCGGTTCAGCGTCGGTGGCGAGGCCA
>DATFWL010000381.1:0-7818 GCA_035259385.1 Vicinamibacterales bacterium
CTCCAGACCGGCCGCTGTCTGGTAGCGCTCCTCAGCCGTCTTGGCGAGCAGCTTCATGACCATCGCCGAGAGCTGCAGCGGGACGTCCGTGACTCGTGTTTTCGGCGGAACCGGTTGGCGCGCGACATGGCAGTGCACCCATTCCAGTGGATCGGTCGCCGTGAACGGAAGGCTCCCGGTCAGCGCCTGATAGAGAGTGACACCCAACGAATAAAGGTCGCTGCGCGAGTCGACCGAGCGGTTCATCCTCCCGGTCTGTTCAGGTGCCATGTGGGAGAGCGTCCCGGCAATGAACTCGGGAGGATCGGGTGACTGACGCTCGCGCGGTATGCGGGACGCGACGCCGAAGCCCATCAGCCAGACGCGGTCGCCCGCGGGGTCGACCAGGATGTTCGCCGGCTTGATGTCCTTGTGGACGAGGCCGCGCGCGTGCAGCCGAACCAATGCGGCGGCCATCGCGATGGCGATTCGCAAGAAGGCGCCAACTTCGATGGGCCGCGCGATCATGCGTTCGAGCGGCTGGCCGTCCTGGTACGCGAGCACCAACGCCGTCGCTCCGCGCCCCCGCACCAGTTCCAGCGGCCGCAGCGCCCAACCGGCGTCGACGTGTTCCTTCAGCTCATATTCGTGCTCGAGGCGACGGAGGCAACCGCGCGTTGGAGGGTCGGTCGCGGGAAGCACCGCCAGATAGGGGTGGCGCATCCCATCTGTGCTCTCTCGCCAGATCTTGTAGAACCTGCGGTCGCCGTCCTCCCACAAGTCCTGGGGAGCGCCATCCAGGCCGGCTACATCGAGCCACGATCGGCTCATCGCGGACCTTGCCACATCTCCTTCTTTCACTGTTCGCACGTCGGAACCGACTGCTTCCACGAGTCCGATAGACTCGTGACCCAACCACGCTCACTCGCGGTTGGAGCCATCGAGTTATAGGGCCACAGGCCACTACCGCAGATGCACGCCAGGGTTACCTGAACCAGCGCGTGTCGGTCGGTACCGTCGCCCGCATCTCGGTGGCCTCATTCGTCGGAGGTGACGGTCATCAGCAATGGCGGTTCATGTCGTCACGCAAGTTTTGTAGCCCGTCGCCCACCAGGCCTTCACCAGCGCGGAATATTCGTCAGCCGCGTCCTCCCATACAAAGTGAGCGGCGTCGAGCAGTTGAAGTTCGCTATGCGGCAGTCGTTCGTGGAGGTACTCGGCGTTGACCGGGGGGACGACCGTGTCTGTGAGGCCGGCGATGATCTGCACGGGCGTCTGGATCTGGGGCAGGACATCGCGGAGTGCTTCAAGCTCGATGGGATACGACTGCACGTAGCGCATCGATTCTGCGAATCGATCGCTTTCGAACGAGGCCAGGTAATCCTCGCGCGCGGCATCGCTGAGCGCATAGCGTTCGATCGCCTGGATCACGCGCTCGATGATCGGACGTCCACCCAGCCGTCGATAGGGCTCCAGGTCAGGCGCAAACACCCATTCGCGCAGCGGGTCTCCGAGTTGAAGCGGAACAGCAGTGCCACCGCTGCCCACGACGAGGCTGAGGAAGCGACCGGGTTGCGCAGCGGCAGCGAACAGCGCGGCCGATGTCCCGATATCCGGTCCCACGACGTGGAGATGCTCGAGGCCAAATGCGTCGGCCGCGCGAAGGATGAAGTCACTCATCGCGCGCGGGGACATCAGCACGTCTTTCCGCTGGGAGCGGCCAAACCCGGGAAGATCGATCGCGACCAGGTGTGCCGTTTCCGCCAGTCGCGACCATGTGGGTTCGTATGCCATGACGCTCTCGGGCCATGGACTCAGCAACAGGGCGTCTGTGCCTCCCGGATCGCTCTCCGCGAAGCGGATCGATGTGCCGTCGATGACCCGAAAGGTCGGCTTCGCCGCAACCTCACTCAGACGCTGGCTCTGTTGGGACGTGGTCATGACTTGTTCTCCTCTCTTGTGCCGGCAGTCGTTGGGGTTGCCTCAGCCTGCGCTCGGACAGCAACCAACATCTCACGGCGAATCAAGCCGCTGAACGGACGGATGACCGTCCAGTACGCACGAAACCGTCGTCGAGTGGCCGCGTCGGCGCACAACACGCGCGTCTCAGTCCGCAGTTCGGTGCCGCCGTTCGCGTGACCACGAGCCACAAAATTCCATGCCGCTTTGGCCGTGCCTGGAGGAGCAGGTTCGACGAAGCGCTGCGGGTCTGTTGTCTCAAGTTCGCCGCGAGCGCGCCAGAACCGGCCGACCGTCCCGAGCACCAACTCGCTGGCGGGCTGTTCGTCGAGCAAGGCAAAGCCTCTGGCAAGCAAGTCCCGGAGTGTGAAATGCTGCCGCTGCACCTCGTTCAGGAACCGGCGCCGCGTCTCCCCTGGCGAACTGGCGAAGCTGGGCAGCGTGCGCAGGGCATAGAGTGCTCGCGTGAGCCCCCAGCGGTCGAAGTCCGTATTCCACAAACATGCGTACACACGGTCCGGCGGCGCGGCGACGCGGATCGCATGACGCGTTCTTACATCGAATTCCGGCAGGAAATCGTCCAGGAGCATGAGAGCGCCGGCCATTCAATCGCGCCGTTTGCGCTCCGCTGGATTTTCAGCATCGATCCCCACGGCGCGCGAAGCGAGCAAGGAGTGGGCCAGCGCAACGTGCTGAATCCAAATACGTTGAATGGATCGGCTATTGGCGAACCTCGCCAATTGGTGAAATGCTGGACAACAAGAACGATTCTGTCGGCCGGTCACGGCCGAAACCGGTTCTTGTTGATCTTCAACGCACGGATTTTCGACTCGAGTGTCGAGCGCGCAACGCCGAGCCGTGCCGCGGCCCCGGCCGGCCCGTAGACCCGTCCACCGCTTGCCCGCAGTGCCTCTTCGATGAGTGCTTTCTCGTGAGCAGCAACGGTGCCGGACAACACAAGGGAACCTTCGATCGTCGGCCTCGCGGAGAGCCAGCTCTCGTCGACTATGAACTCGTCGGTGTCGCACACGATCACTGACCGCTCGATCACGTTTTGCAGCTCACGCACGTTGCCCGGCCACGGATACGAGCGCAAGTGGTCGAGCGTCCGCTTGTTGACGCGTCGAATCGTCTTGCCTGCCTTCCGCGCGTAGCGATCGATGAAGTACTCGACCAGCATCGGGATGTCGTCGGTGCGCTCGCGAAGCGCCGGTACCGCGATGGGAAACACGTTCAGCCGATAGAAAAGGTCGCTGCGGAACGTGCCGGCGTGGATCGCGGCCTGCAGGTCACGGTTCGTGGCGGTGACGATCCGCACGTCGGCGCGAATCGATGTGCTGCTGCCAACGCGCTCGAACTCGCGTTCCTGCAGGACGCGAAGCAACATGACCTGCGTCTCCATCGGCAGATCGCCAACTTCATCCAGGAATATGGTCCCGCCGTGTGCCAACTCGAATCGGCCAAGGCGCCGCTGCGTCGCCCCGGTGAACGCGCCTTTCTCGTGGCCGAAGAGCTCTGACGCGATCAACTCGCGCGGAATGGCCGCACAGTTCACGCTCACGAAGGCCTGAGAGGCGCGCGCTGACCGCCGGTGGATCGCGCGTGCAACGAGTTCCTTGCCCGTGCCGGTCTCTCCGGTGATCAGCACCGTGGATTCGGTCCGGGCGACCTTCGCCACGCGGATGAGCACCGGCCGCAGGGCCGGTGACGTTCCAATAATCTCCTCGAACATCGAGGTCCGGTCCACCTCGTCCCGCAGCGCCAGATTCTCCTTGTAGAGCTGGTCTTTCAGGGCCGCAATCTCCGTCTCCGCGTGCTTGCGATCCTCGATGTCGGTAAGGAGAACGTACCAACGGACGATGCTTCCGTTCGAGTCTCGAAGTGGCAGCCCACGAACCTGGAACCATCGATAGACGCCATCGAAACGCCGGAGACGCGACTCCCATTCGGACGGTAAGCCTGACGTGATCAGGGCCGCGAAGTGTTCATTCACGCGTTCACGATCCTCGGAATGAAGCGTATCGTTGTTGGCCCAATCTCTCAGCGCCTCGAGTGGCCTGCCGCAGAATTCGATCACACGGTTGTTCACCCCGCCCAACTCTCCCGTCGGCGTGAGGACGATCACGAGGCCTGGAATGCTGTCCACAATCAGGCGCGACTCGAGCTCACTTTCGCGGAGCGCCTCCTCGGTGCGCTTCAGATCGTCGATGTCGTTGACTGATCCGTACCAATCAACGATCCCGCCGTCGGCGTCGTGGAGAGGCTCTCCAAGGGACTGAACCCATCGATATTGACCGTCTGCGCGCCTGAGCTTGTAGACATCGTCGTACGACGATCCCGTCGTGACCGAATGCAGCCAGCGGCGCACCGTCGTGTCGCGGTGATCGGGATGAACGAGTTCGAGCCACCGCCCACCTGACAAGCCCTCGGCAGTGTGGCCAAGATATTCGACAGCCCTCTGGTTCAAGTACTCCAGCTCGCCCGCAGGAGTGCCGCGCCACATGAGTGCCGGGATGGTGTCGACGAGGAGCCGAAGCTCGCGCTCACGCCTGACGAGCGCTTCCTCGGCGCGCTTGCGGTCGTCGATATCCGTGAGCAGCACGCACCACCGCGCGATCTGTCCGTTAGTCTCCCGAAACGGGAAGCCGCTGTTCTGAACCCAGCGATAGACGCCATCGGCCCGCCGCAGGCGCTGCACGATTTCATATGGAGTGCCGGATGCGAGGGAGCGTGTGAAGACATCGACGACGTGAGGGAGATCCTCAGGATGAACGGAACCGATGGTGCCCAACTCTCTCAGCTCCTCCAGCGTCCGGCCAAAGTACTTGAGCAGTGGAGGATTGACCATGTCGACATAGCCGGTTGGCGAGAGCAGTGCGACCAGCCCAGGGATACTCTCGGCGATCAAGCGCGATTCGCGCTCGCGTTCGGCCAGGTCGCGATACAAGCGGGCATTCTCGAGCGAAATCGCCGCTTGAGAGGTCAGCAGTTTCAGTACCGCGATTCGAGCCGGCGCGAACACGCGTGGGGCCAGGTCGTTCTCCAGATAGAGGACTCCGGTGAGTTTGGCCTGGTTGGAAAGCGGCACGCAGAGAACTGAGCGTGCGCGACCGAGACCAATGTACGGATCTGTTGAAAACAGATTCGGTGTCGCGGCGTCGTCGAGAATGACGCTTTCCTTCGTGTCCAGAACGTAGCGGACCATCGTCTCCGGCAGCAGTGAGCCGGCTGCAGGTTCATCTCGCAGCCGCACGGTGACCGTGTTTCCAGTGGTCGTAACGTCGGCTGCGACCCGTTGTTCGACCCCTCTCGACAGCAGCAACACGGCGCGCTCCGCACCGGCGACCTCGATCGCCGTACGCATTATCGTGTCGAGCAGCTTTTCGAGATTCATCTCGGCCGAGACGGCCTGCGATACCCTAATCACCGTGGTGAGGTCGAGTTGTTCGACCGGGGTTTCGATCGTGCCGGTTCGAGCAGCGCTCGTCTCTCCTGCCCTCAGGTGGGGATGGACGCTGTCCAGCTGCCTGATCTTCCCACCTGCGCCCCAGCGGACATAGCCATACCGGGCATTTCGCAAGTATGCCTGCGAGATAGTCTCGAGCCCGCGCGCCGCGTAGAAGCCACTCGCACGCTCGTTGGCGAGCGCTTCGTCATGGACGAAGGCGCTTTCTCGGGCCGACTTGATCGCGGCTTCGTAGAGGTGCTCGGCATCCAACTCCCGGCCTTCGATACGAGCACGCTCCGCGCCGACCAAGGCGGTGCGGCTCTGGAAATTCTCCGGGCAACGCTGCGCCCACGTGACGAGTTGCCGGTGATGCGCGGCCAGAGTCTCGACATGAGCTGGGCGTTCGTCATCCGATGCCGAGTCGACGCACGCTGCGTGCGAGAGCGCGCTGAAAAAGTGATACTCGGCTTCTTCCGGAAACGATCGTACGGCTCTCACCAGACGTTGACTCTGCCGGGCCGCCTCGATGGCCGCCGCCCACTCTCCGGCGAGCGCGCGTGCCTGCAGTTTGCGAATCCAATAGCAACATTCGGCAAACTGCAGGTTCGGGTTTTCGGGCAATCGCTTTTCCAGCTCACGTTCTTCGCACCGGTCATCGTCAAGGTGGCCGAATCGCCAGGTCTGACCACGCAACGTTCGGATCAGTGCCAGCTGCACGGTGGTCACGTCGATCATCAGCCCGAATCGCGTCTGCTGTGCGCGCGCGAGACCACGCTCGGCCTCGGCTTCGACGTCGAGCAACGGATCGCCCGCGGCCAGCATGTTCGAATTCAGGTGAAGGCCGCTGCTGGCGACAACGGACATGTCGCCGACCTCGTTCGCCGCCGTGAATGCGCGGCGCAGCACGTCACGCGCAGTCCCGATGGGCTTGGTCCATGGGATGACCATGCTGCCGAAAATCAGGTACGTCCGCGCCTGGAAGCGCCGCAACCCGCGCTGCTCGGTCAGCTCATATCCGAGCCGACCGAACCGATACGCCGCGTCGTAGTCACCGAAGCGACCGGCGGCGATCGCCAGCCATTCATAGGCTGCGCACGACGCGTCACAGTTGCCGCGCTCCATGCTGATACTGGCGCCGCAACACGCGACCAGAGTGAGGAGATTGGAGTCGCTGGTGAAGGCCGGCGCGGCGAGCTTGACGAGGATGTCCAGCGTGGCGAGCGAGGCCGCGTCAGTCAGCAGCGGTTGATCGATCAGATCCTCGATCGAGCGGCGGCCAAACTGCGTTCGAATCCGGTCGTACTCTCGTCTCGCGTCTTCGTCGCTCGGATGCGGCGACCAATCGACGCCGACATGCCGCAAGTAGTCGAGACCCAGACCGATGGCGCGGTCCCCCTGTCCGAGCGTCCAGTAGATTTCCGTCTGGAGCGCCGCCACGGCGGCGCGCTCGACCAGGGTCGTGGCGCGTAGGGACAACCCGTCCAGGCGCTCCTCGGCCGGGCCGAATTCGTGCGTGAGGTACTCGCATTCGGCTCGAGTCAGCTGCAGGGCAAACGCGAGCGCATGCCGATCTTGCCACGACTCCTCGGTCAGCAGGGCTGCACCGTTGGCGACAAACGAGAGCGCCGAGGCGAACGCCGCCGAGGCCTTCGCGCGCCCGGCCGCCACCAGATTGAGGGCGGCGAGCTGCTCGCGTTCGTCGGGTGAGGTCAGGAGGGAGGACGCGCGATTGTAGTGGCTGACGATGTCGAAGACCACCTCCTCGCGCTTGTCAGGCGGGATCTTCGCGATCAACAGTCGCCCGATGCGGAGGTGCGCGGGAGCACGCCGCTCTTCGGGAATGAGCGCATAGGCCGCTTCCTGCACGCGGTCGTGCACAAACCGATACGAGTCGTCCGAGCGAACGACAAGCTCGAGCCTGAGTGCCTCCCACAAATCGGAATGGAGCTGCTCGTCCGATACTTCGTGAACCATCGCCAGAGTGGACGTCTCGGCTCTGTTTCCGAGGCAGGCCAGATCCTTCAAGGCGTCCTGTGTGGCGAGCGGGAGGCGGCTCAACTTGCCGACCATGAGATCGACGACGTTGTCGGTGTAGCCCCTCGATCGGATCGGCGCGAGGTCCCAGTGCCATCCGCCAGCGTCAGCCTCGAAGGTGACCAGATCGTCCTCGACCAGCTCCTGCAGGAATTGATTCGCGAAGAACGGATTGCCGGCGGTCTTCTCGTGCACGAGCTGCGCGAGTGGCCGCGTTCGCTCGGGCGAACAATGAAGCGCGTCCGCGAACCACTGGGTCAGATCGTCATCGTCGAGCGGACCAAGCACGATGTCCGGCACGACCGCACCGTTTTCACGGATCACCGAGAGCGTCCGTTTGAGCGGGTGCGCCGCGTCGACCTCGTTGTCCCGGTAGGCACCCACGAGCAGCAGGTGCT
>DATFWL010000382.1:0-3300 GCA_035259385.1 Vicinamibacterales bacterium
CCAGCCCTTCACCGAATGGAACAAGCGGGTTGGATCGCCGCCGAATGGCAGACCACCACCAACAATCGCCGCGCACGGATGTACCGCCTGACGCGAGCCGGCCAGAAACGACTGAATGACGAACAGGCGAAGTGGGACCGCTTGACCGAGGCCGTTGGGAAAGTGCTTCGCTTTGCGTAGGACCGCGTCATCATGGGTTGGCTTCGCCGTCTCCGGAACACGCTGCTCGGCTCGACGGTCAGCGATGACTTCACCGAGGAAGCGCGCTTCCATCTTGACCAGCGCACGGAGGAGAACCTGCGGCGTGGCATGAGCGAGCGGGACGCTCGCGCAGAGGCGACGCGCCGCTTTGGCAACCTGACAGCTGCCCAGGAACGCACATACGACGCCGACACGTTGCGGTGGCTCGACGAGTTCCGCCATGATTTGCGCTATGGGCTTCGAATGCTGCGGCGAAGTCCTGCCTTCGCCGCCGTGGCGATAGTGTCGCTCGCGCTCGGTATCGGCGCAAACACTGCCATCTTCAGCTTTGTTAATGCGGTGCTGTTGCGCCCGCTTCCGGTGAGTGAACCTGATCGCCTCGTGACGTTGTCAATCAAGCAGGGAGCCGATGACTTCACGTCGCCGTTCTCGTACCCGGACTACCGCGACATCCGCGAGCTGGGAAGTCCCGCGTTCTCCGACGTGTTGGCCTATCGCGTCGGGCTCGATGGCCTGAGCGTCAACGGTCGTGCTGACCGCGTCATGGTGCACTACGTCACGGGAAACTACTTCTCGCTGCTCGGAGTGAAGCCGTTAATCGGACGTGTGATCCTGCCTTCGGAGGGCGCCGTGGTCGGGGCCGATCCCGTAGTCGTGCTGGGCTACTCGTACTGGAAATCCCGGTTTGCGGGCGATCCGAACGTCGTCGGCACGAGAGTTCTGATCGACGGACATCCGGTCACGATCGTTGGCGTCGCGCCGCGAGAGTTCAGAAGCATACAGGCGGTGATCGACGTCCAGGCGTACCTGCCTTTGGGCATGGTAGTTGTCGAAGGCAACTACCCGCCTCAGGTTCTTGGATCTCGAAGTATGCGGATGTTTTCGCTTGTCGGACGTCTCCGGCCGGACGTCACGCTGCCGCAAGCCAACGGCGCGCTGGGAATCGTCGGACGGCAGCTGTCGAGCCGCTTTCCCACCCTGCTTGGCGGCGTGACGATGAGGGCCCGGCCAGAAGCATTGGACAGGATTCCTCTCGCGGAAGGCCAGCGGCTTGTGGTCGTGTCGATGTTTTTCCTGGTGTTGGCGGCGCTCGTCCTTGTGCTGGCATGCGTCAATCTCGCGAGTCTTCTCACGGTTCGCGGAAGTGCGCGCGGCAGAGAAATGGCGATGCGCGCCGCCATCGGCGGATCGAGAGGCCGGCTGATCCGCCAGCTACTTACCGAGAGTCTGATCCTCGCAGTCATGGGAGCTGTGAGCGGAGTGGTGGTCGGCGGCTGGACCAGCCGCGTCTTCAGCACACTGGAGATGCAAGGCACTCCGATTCACTTGGACGCACCCTTTGACTGGAGACTGTTCGGGTACGGCTGCGCGGCGACTGTCGTGACGGCCCTGATCCTCGGCGTGTTGCCGGCCATGCCCGCGTCGCGTGCGGATGTTTCGATGATTCTGCGTGGGAGCGGACAACGGCTTGTGTCGGGAGGCCAACGATGGCGGACCGCATTGGTGGCGCTCCAGGTCGCCGGCGCATTCGTGCTCCTGACGATCGCCGGCCTGTTAACGCGCAGCCTCCACCATGCGCAGCGCCTCGATCTGGGCTTCGATCCGAGCCACGTCGTCAATTTCAGTCTCGATCCGCAGCTTGTCGGGTACGGCTCGAGTCAGGGACCACAGTTTTTTCGAGAGCTCTTGCGTCGGGTGAGCGCGATACCAGGCGTGGAATCCGCGAGTCTGGGGTGCTGTGGGCCTATGAGCCCCAATCCCTTGTTCGCGCCGGTGCGCATGGAAGGTCATACCCCGGCGCCGGGGGAATCGGATCCCACGATCTTCTTCGACGAGGTCTCGAGCCAGTTTTTCGATACGCTTCGAATGCCGATTGTGAGCGGTCGAACATTCCTCGCGTCGGATGACGCGAATGCTCCGCGCGTCGCGATCATCAACCAGACGATGGCGGACCACTACTGGCCTGGACGAGACTCATTGGGGCGAACCTTTCAATTCGTGGGCGATCGTCGCCCACCGATGCACGTCGTCGGCGTCGTCAAGGATGGCAGGCCGTTGGGAATCGCGAACCCGTCGCAACCGTACTTTTATGTCCCGCTCGGTCAGAACTATGGATCGAGCGAAGTCCTGTTCGTGCGCTCGGCGGACGCGCCGGAACGGGTTATGGCTGAGGTACGCAAGGAAATCGAGAGCCTCGCTCCGGGGCTACCGGTCACAGACATCCAGCCCATGATCGAGCGGATCGACGAAAGTGGAGGCCTGCGATTGCGGCGGCGAAGCGCCTACCTGGCGACGGCAATCGGAGGACTGGCGCTCGTGCTCGCACTGATCGGCCTTTACGGCGTTGTTTCATACTCGGCCACGCAGCGCACAGCCGAGTTTGGTCTCCGAATCGCACTGGGCGCGCAGTTACGGAGCATCTGCAATTTGATTGTGAACGAAGCCGTCACGATTCTGGGCGCTGGCCTCGCCGTTGGCGTCGGAGCGTCATTGGCCGTCGCGCCTATACTGCGCCGCTTCCTGCTCGGGATCAGCCCTTCTGACCCGATCGTGTACGTGGAGGTGGCGATCGTTCTGGCGGTCGTGACCCTTGTGGCGTGCTATATCCCGGTGCATCAGGCGATCCGAATCGAGCCGAGCATCACGCTGAAACACGAATAGGTTCAGCGACCTGGAGCGACGTTGACGGGCGCCTCGCGCCAATCCTCAATACTCGTGGGGGCGGTGTCCTTGTGGGGCATTTCTCTGTACGCGTTCATGATCGCCGGCTAAGCGTTCGGGGAAACTGTGTCACAACTGTGTCACATACCCCCGTAACAAGCCCGTCAACACGGTGATTTACGAGGACATGTCGACGCGTATCGATGTTGCGTGAAGTCGTTGAGCGCGAGTGCGTTGGTGGGATTTCGTATGCGTCAGCGCGCGTGAAGCGATCCGATTTCCAAGCGTGCGCGATCAACCACTCCGCCATCTCTCCGCTTTAGAATCAACGAGTTGCGGACGGTCCGGAACAGGATAGCGCAAAACCCTCCTTCACGCATATCCGATTCGACATGTCCTGTCGATCCAATCGTTTGCTGACTCGCGGGTCGCGTCGCG
>DATFWL010000383.1:0-5588 GCA_035259385.1 Vicinamibacterales bacterium
CTGAGATCAAGCAATGGCTTGCCTTCGCGCGGTGCCCCATCCGCGTCGCGCAGGGCATCCGCGATGTTTTGTGGCCGATGGCGTTTCGCCGGCGGCAGGCGCAGCACGCCGGACGCCAGACGGTCGAGGACTCTGGCAAAGATGGCGCGACATTCAGCGAGCGGTGTCACGTCAAACCAATGGAGGAGATACCAGCCTTGCACAAGCGCCGCACTGTAAATCAGCCTGGGTGCGAAGACTGGCATCTCAAATGCCGAAGGATCAGTTTGCCTGTGGGACGACAATGCCCCATAGACCAGCAGACGGCCACCGGGCGCGAGATGCCGCGCAACCGTCGCTCCGGTCCTGCCGGCGACGCAATCGATCGCCTGAGACAGCGCCTTTCCCTCGCCGGCTGTCGCGAGTTGCGCGCCCCAATCACGGTCCTCGCTGCTAATCACCACGTCACCGCCGAGCGCTTTGATCTCTGAGATTTGGGCGCGACGGCGCACGATATTGACCGTGTGGAAGCGCTCCGAACGAGCGAGTTGCAGCACAAGCCGGCCCACGGTCGAACCGGCGGCGGTCTGGACCAGCCAGTCGGCCGGTTTAAGATCGTGCTCGACCATCGTCATCACCCAGGCTGTAACCGGATTCACGAAAGCCTGCGCCGCGTCCTCGTCCGAGAGATCGTCAGGTACGGGTACGACCCGTTCCGCCGGGCTCACGATGAGTTCCCGCCACGAACCCCGAACGTTCAGAAGAACGACGCGCGTCCCAGGTGCGGGACCTGCAACGCACGCCCCAAGCGCCTCAACGACACCGACGCACTCGATGCCGGGACTGGCCGGTAGCGTCGGCTGACGACCGAAACGGCCGCGGATGATGTGCAGGTCGCTAGGATGAACCGGCGACAGTCGCACGCGGACGAGAATTTCATCTGGACCGGGCTTGGGTTTCGACAATTCTCGTACGGCGAGGACGTCGTTGGGGTCGCCGGTGCGTTCAAAAACAAATGCTTTCATAAATGCAGTCCTGGTCGTCGTATCACTCTGGCGATCACACGGCCAACCAGGCGATACCGAGCGCGACGCTCACAATGACGTCTCGGGCACCGCCTCCCACATAGCCCTAAGTCCGCGCGGCTACCGCGCCATTGAGCCCGTACTTCCGGAGTCGGCTGTACAGCTGCGTGCGCGAGATCCCGAGCTGTTTGGCCGCTCGCGCCTTGTTGCCGCCGACTTCGGAGAGCGCTTGTGTAATCGCCTGTCGCTCGAGAGCCCCCAGATCGGTGTTGCCCAGCGGCGGAATATCCTCTGTGACTGTCAGCGAGAGGTGCTCGGCGTCGATGAACGCACCTTCGCACACGATCGCTGCCCGCTCGAGCACGTTGCGAAGCTCTCGAACGTTGCCTGGCCAACGGTAGGTGAGCAACGCGTCCTCGGCGCGTGATGTGAATTGGACAGGCGGGCAGCCGTTCGTTCGCGCAAATTCCTGCAGGAAGCTGCGGGCCAACAGGAGGATGTCGTGGCCACGCTCACACAAGGGCGGGATCCGGATGTCGAAGACGTTGATGCGATAGTACAGGTCCTCTCTGAACCGGCCTTGCGCAACAGCGCTCCGCAAATCCTGATTGGTAGCGGCGATCACGCGTACGTTCGCCTTGATCGGTCGTGTTCCACCCAGGCGGAGAAATTCGCGTTCCTGGAGCACGCGCAGCACCTTCGCTTGCGCCGTCAGCGACATCTCCGTGACCTCGTCGAGAAAGAGGACGCCGCCGCTGGCTAATTCGATCTGGCCAGGCTTCCGTTGTTGGGCGCCCGTAAAAGCCCCGCGCTCAAAGCCGAACAGCTCAGCTTCGAGCAGCGACTCCGGGAGTGCCGCGCAGTTGATGGCCACGAATGGCCCCCGTCTACGGGGCGAATTCGCGTGGATGAACCGTGCCACCACTTCCTTCCCCGTGCCGGACTCGCCCTGGAGGCAGGTCGTGGTCTCGGTTGACGCGACCTGGCGGGCCCGTTTCAGTATTCCGCGCCATTGCGGACTTGCACCAATGAGGTTGCCTGTGGGAGTTGGATCGTGAGCCTGCGACATGAACCGTGGCTGTAACTGCCCACCATCGGTTATTGGTTCGGCTCGGAGATAATTCGGAAGGCTGTCAACGACGAGCGCCACGTTGCATTCCATACAAACTCCTTGGTCGATCTACCTCTCAGCCATGACCGCGCCGTCGCTCTCTCGTAATCCACTCACGGATGTATGTTGGGCAATTCCGCAGCTCGATGCCCTCCGCCTCACAGCTCTCCAGAAAATGAACAGCGTCCTGATCCACGAGGATCAGCTCGACGAGGTTCAAGACGATATGACGCTCCTTTCCTTCCGCGCTGAACAGCGCTCTCAGCTCGCCCAGGTTCTCCGCGTCGATTCGACCGCTCACGTTGACGACGAACTCTCCGTTCTTGTCCCAGGTAATCCTGAACATCTTTCCTTTCCGAGAGATTTCGCTGGCATCGCCGCCAAAGCGCGCCCATCGCCGGAATGCATGGCAAGTCCGACGCCACGTCAAACTGATTGATTGTGGGGACTTTGGCTCAGAACCTGGGGACGACTTCCCGCAATTTTACGGAAAGTCGCAAGCAGCCCGCGGAGCGTTCGTTACACTTTGAAGCGGTTTTTATTGATTCGTAACGACTTGATCTTTGATTCCAGCGTGCTTCCTGGAATACCCAGCCTGGTGGCGGCACCCGATGGTCCGGAGACCCGCCCACGGCTTTCGCGCAACGCTCGCTCGATGATTTCTCTTTCCTGAACGGCCAGCTTACCTAGCGCGAGGTGGGCTTGTGGCTCCGGTGAATGAGGCTGTCTCGAGAGCCAACTTTCATCCACCGAGAAAGTCTCTGTCTCACAAACGACCACCGATCGCTCAACGACATTCTGCAACTCGCGAATGTTGCCCGGCCACGGATATGACAAGAGTAGATCCAGCGTGTTTTTGCTGATTCCGTGGATGCGCTTGCCAGCTTTCCGCGCGAAGCGCGCGATGTAGTACTCAACCAACAGCGGAATGTCCTCTCTTCGTTCCCGCAGCGGTGGAATCTCAATCGGGAACACGCTGAGCCGGTAAAACAGATCGCTCCGGAAGGTGCCCGCTGCGATGGCCGCGTCCAGGTCGCGATTCGTCGCCGCGACAACGCGCGCGTTGGTTCGGATCGGTTGATTGCCGCCGACCCGCTCGAACTCACGTTCCTGCAGCACGCGCAGGAGAGCCACTTGCGTTTCGGCTGGTAGCTCGCCAACCTCGTCGAGAAAGATGGTGCCGTCTGCCGCCAGTTCAAATCGACCGGCGCGGCGCCCCGATGCGCCGGTGAATGCGCCCTTCTCGTGCCCGAACAACTCCGAGGCGATCAACGATACGGGAATAGCCGCGCAATTCACGCTTACGAACGCATGCGAGGATCGCTGCGATCGCTTGTGGATGGCGCGAGCGATCAGCTCCTTGCCCGTTCCGGTTTCACCGGTCAGCAGCACAGTCGAGTCGGTTGGCGCGACTTTCGTGACGCGAGTCAGCACGGCTCTCAACGCGGCGGATGCGCCGACGACTTCTTCAAACATCGACGCCTGAGCGATCTCTTCTTTCAGCGCGAGATTCTCGTCGCAGAGGCGGTCCTTCAGGCGTGTGATTTCTTCGAACGCATTCTCCAACGCGACGCGTGCCTGCACCTGTTCGGTGACATCCATCGCCGTTCCGAGAAATTCCCTGAGGGCACCGGACTGATCCAGGACCGGATGGCCGATGGCGTGCTGGTACTTGATCGTGCCATCAGGCAGAACAATGCGGTAATCTGCTTCAAATTCGAGTCTCTCGGCTACGCATCGTTCGAAGCGCTCGCGGACGCGCTCCCGGTCTTCATGATGAATTCTATCGAACCAGAAGTCCGAGCTCGCGATCTCTTCATCCGCGTTCACCGCGAAGATCCGAAACACTTCCGGCGACACACTGAGGTTGCCGGATGAGAGATCGAGCTTCCAGCTGCCTGTATGGCTAATACGCTGTGCTTCGTGCAGTTCGGCTTCACTCCGGCGCAGCTCCTCTTCGGCCAATCGCCGCGCCGTCACGTCCTGAACGGCCCCGACGTATTCCAGTCGGCCGTCCTCGTCTCGGGTGCCGTGAGCGACGATGTGCAGGTACTTGATCGACAGATCAGGCATCTGCAGCCTGTGCTCGTACTCGAAGTCGGCGCCGGCACCTCGTGCCCGCTCGATCATGTCGTGCACCAACGGGATGTCTTCCGGGTGGACGCGAGTGCCGATCAGCTCGAACGTCACGGGCATACTCTGGTCAAACTCGAAAATGCGATAGAGCTGGTCTGACCACGTGATTTCATCGGTCGTGACTCGCCAGGAGAAACTGCCGGTCAAGCTGAGGCGTTGAGCCTCTGCGAGAAATGCCTCGCTGCGCCGCAGCTCCTCTTTGCGTTCCCCGATCGCACCCAGATCGCTGGCCGCTTCCGCCTGTTTCTGCGCCGTGATGTCCTGGAACGCCACCAGAACCCTGCGCTCTGAATGGCCCGGCACAGACAAAGGACGGGCGTCGAGCATCAGGGTCCGTTGGCCCTCTCCCGGAAAGACGTGATCCACTTCAACGGCCTGGAACGCATGACTGCCGTCAAGCATCTCTTTGAGCTGCGTCCGCCACGAGGCAAGTTCAAGAAACATGGTGTAGAACGCGCGATTGCCCAACAGGATTCGCTGGTCAGCGCTCAACACGACACGAGGATCGGCGACCGTGTTGAGGACCGCCTTAATGCATTCGCGTTCGTAGATGGCCTGATCGATGCTCGCGCGGAGGGCAGTCACATTCGTGAACGTCACCACGATGCCGGTGACGTGGCGATCGCCTTTAGCGTAGGGCGATATCCGCATAACGAACCACTTGTCCCCGTCGCGAAAATCGGCCCGCGATTCTATTCCGCTGGCGATAACCTGGTTACACTGCTCCTCCAGACGCGGCAAGCCAGCGAGCGCCGAGATATCGCGGGACGCCCGACCAACGTCCGACGGCGAAAGGCGAAGCAGATCCGCAGCCGCCTCATTGAAGCAAACGAGTACAGAGTCGCGTCCCAAGACGACGATGGGAACATCGACGCCGTCAAGGATGTCGATCAGATCGGACATCGCCGTCTTTGCGGCCGCATCGTCACGATTGACGCCTTGGCAACCGGTCCGGCCACCGTTGAGCGTCGCGCGTGGCGCCGTCATCAGGCAGCCCTTGAAGCCGTGTACAGATTCCGGCTCCGTTGCAGGACGGGATCGGCAACTGTCGGGAGGATCTGACGCAGTGCCAGCAACAACGCTTGGGCGCGCGGCATGTTGTAGGGCGGCCGATACTGGGCGAGCAGCCGACTTTCAAGGACGCGGGCTTCGTCCGCGCCGACCGTCTCCCGGAGCGCATCGGCGACGGCGCGCTTCAGCCGAGCATAGTCCTCCACTGGAATAAGGTGAGAGTGATTCGTCCCGAGCCTGGGCAGCATGTGCGCATGAACGTCGCCGTTGAAGTTGTCCATCAGGAACGAGCAGAAGATCGCGATGTCACGCTTCTTGCCGAGCTG
>DATFWL010000384.1:0-12714 GCA_035259385.1 Vicinamibacterales bacterium
ACTCGGGCGACCTGCCGCTCAACGTGTCGCGCGAAATCCTGCAGCAGTCCTCCGACGTGGCGCAAATCCGTGCGGCGTCGGTCAAGCGGGTACTCGGCCTGCTCGAGGATCTGGCGGAACATCAGAAGGAGAAGTACAGCATCTTCTGGACCGAGTTCGGACGCGTGCTCAAGGAAGGTGTCGTCGAGGACGCCGCGAACAGGGAGCGGATTGCAAAGCTGCTGCGCTTCGCGTCGACTCACACCGACACGGCCGATCAAACGGTATCGTTGGCGGACTACACGGGCCGCGCCAGACCCGGACAGGACACCATCTACTACGTGTCGGCCGACGGCTTCTCCGCCGCCAAGCACAGCCCGCATCTGGAAGTGTTCCGGAAGAACGGCGTCGAGGTGTTGCTGCTGACCGATCGCATCGACGAATGGGTTGTCGCCCACCTCACCGAGTTCGAAGGCAAGAAGCTGCAATCGGCGGCCGACGGCAGTCTCGACGTGCGCAAGTTGGGCGAGGCCGCGTCAACGGTCGCTGACGAGCTGAAGGAACAGGACTACAAGGATCTGCTCACGCGCATCCAGGAGGTGCTCGAGGACCGCGCGAGCCGCGTGCGACTCACGCACCGGCTGACCGATTCGCCGGCCTGCCTGGTCGCCGATGAACACGGCATCAGCCGACACGTCGAGCGGATCCTCCGCGAAACGGGCCAGCACCTGCCATCGAGCAAGCCCGTTCTCGAGATCAATCCAGATCATCCGGTGGTCCAGCGGCTGAAGCAGGAATCCGACGCGGCGCTGGTTGCCGACTGGAGTCACATCCTGTTCGATCAGGCGTTGCTCGCCGAGGGCGGCGAGCTGGAGGATCCGGCAACGTTCGTCAAACGCCTGAACTCGCTCACGCTCGCGCTGGCCGGCGGCGGAGCATCACGAATCTGGATACCGGGTAGCTGAAAGCCACACGAGGAACGCGCACGGTACCCCGAAGACCGCGTGCACGTAACGTGTCATGAGCGTGCGAGGAGATCCCATGGAGCCGGAACGTGAAATGACGACCCTCACGCGAACGAGCGACGGGCGGTAGATCGATGGACTTCCGCCTGTTGATGACGTTGCAGGTCGCAGTTGGCGGCGTACAGAGGATCGGCCCAGTGCCTCACGGTTCTCGCGCGACCGCCCCGATAACAAGCGGCCACTTCGAGGGCCCGCGGCTCCGCGGACGAGTGCTGCCGGGCGGCGGAGATTGGACGCTCCTCCGCTCAGACGGCGTCCTCGAGCTCGACTTGCGGATCACGCTGGAGACCGACGACGGCGCCCTCATCCACATGACCTCGTTCGGGCTTCGACACGGACCACCTGACGTGATCGCGGCGCTCGCGCGCGGCGAGAGCGTCGACGCGGCCACCTACTACTTCCGGACGACGCCACGCTTCGAGACGGGGCACCCGAAGTACGAGTTCCTGAACCGGCTGGTCGCGGTATCGAGCGGCGATCGGCGCCCCGAAGGACCGATTTACACGATCGACGAGATCCTGTGAGGGCCGTGGGGCCAGACGAAGGAAACTACGATGCGAACCCGTCCTCTGATGACACTTCACCTCGACACGGCGCCCACACAAAACATCGGCGCCGCACCTCACGGCACGCGTGTCACGTTTCCGATCACCGGTGGGTCGTTCGAGGGTGAGCGGCTTCGCGGCAAGGTGCTCGCCGGCGGTGACGATTGGACAGTCACGCGCTCGGACGGCGTCATCGAGCTCGACCTGCGCATCACACTGGAGACCGACGATGGGGCCCTCATCCACATGACATTCGAGGGCATTCGTGACGACGGAGCGCCATCGGCTCCCTATTTTCGGACGGTGCCGCGCTTCGAGACGGCCGACGCGAAGTATTCCTTCCTGAACCGACTGCTTGCCGTTGGCGCCGGCGAGATTCACGCCGGCGGACCGGTTCACGTGATCGAAGAGCTCCTCTGAGTTCAGTCTTCCCGGACGCATCGTCCGGATGCAGAGCAATGCGCGTGCGAGGGGGATGACGTCTCGCGGACCGTGGTGCAAATAGTCGGATTGCGAGGCGCGCCGTTGCAATTAAGAATTCGGAATTAAGAATTAAGAATTCGTACATGCGGTCGCACGAGTCGGGACATCAGCGTGCTTTTCTGGCGAGCACCCGGTGGGGCTGTTCGCGGACAGGACCCGCCTTGAGCTAATTTTGCAACGCACTCTTAATTTAAGCCATCCGTCCGTCCGAGTACAGGACGACGACTGAACGGGGGGCGGCACGGTATGAACCGCCGGCGACGACTGGAGACGCCTCCCAGTCGACGATGTCGTCGGGTGAGTCGAGGCCCGTGTCGATCCAGCGGCGCCATGACGCGCTGTGGCCGCCGACCGGCGGCAGCTCGAAATCGAGCGGCTCCCAGTAGGCGTTCAGGATCGCGTGAATACACACCTTCTCGAATGGATCCTCGACCGCGAACGCCAGGCTGTGCGACCAGTCGCTCCAGTCGGGCTGATTCAGCGTCACGCCGTGCCAGCTGCTGTTCGCGCTGCGCAGGATCCGCTCCAGGCTCAGATGCTTCCGCTCGGGCTCGGCCGAGCGCTGCGCACGACGCCCGTTCAGCAGCCGGACGAAGCGATGCACGTCGGCGTGCTTCCCGAGCAGCGTCCAGTCGAGCCAGCTGATCTCGTTGTCCTGGCCGTAGGCGTTGTTGTTGCCCTGCTGCGAGCGCCGCATTTCGTCGCCCATCACCATCATCGGCATCCCGAGCGACATCATCGTCGTGGCGAAGTAGTTCTTCACCTGGCGATTGCGCAGCGCCTCGACCGCCGGATCGTCGGTCGGCCCTTCGACGCCCCAGTTGCCGCTGCGGTTGTCGTCGTTGCCGTCGCGATTGCCTTCGCCGTTGGCGTCGTTGTGCTTGCGGCCGTAGGACACGAGATCGTTCAGCGTGAAGCCGTCGTGGCAGGTGATGAAGTTGACACTCTCCTCGGCCTCGCGTCCTTTGTGGCCGTAGATGTTCGGGCTCCCCAGCAGCCGGTCCGCGAGCGGCCCCACCGTGCGCTCGTCGCCGCGGAAGAAACTGCGCACGTCGTCGCGGAAACGCCCGTTCCACTCGCGCCAGCTGTCGCCGGTGAACGAGCCGACCTGATACAGGCCGGCCGCGTCCCACGCCTCCGCAATCAGCTTCGCCCCGGCCAGCGCTGGATCCGACTCGATATCCCACAGCACCGGCGGCCTCGGCATCGGGGTGCCCCATTCGTCGCGGCTGAGAATCGACGCCAGATCGAACCGGAAGCCGTCGACGTGCATCGCCTGCACCCAGTAGCGGAGGCTGTCGACGATCATCCGCCGAACGATCGGATGATTCGCGTTGAGCGTGTTGCCGGTGCCGCTGTAGTTCGAGTAGTAGGTCCGGTCGCCTTCGAGGATGTAGTAGGTGCGGTTGTCGACGCCGCGGAAACTCAAGGTCGGGCCGCGCTGATCGCCTTCGGTGGTGTGATTGAAGACGACGTCGAGGATGACCTCGAGGCCGGCGCGGTGCAGCGCCTTGACCATGTCGCGGAATTCATCGATCGGCCCGAGCGGATCCTGACGCGAACTGTAGCCGCGATGCGGCGAGAAGAACGAGATCGGCGCGTAGCCCCAGTAGTTGACCAGTCCGGCCGGCGCATCCTGGGCGTCGAATTGAAAGATCGGCAGGAGCTCGACGGCGGTGATGCCCAGCTCCTGCAGATATGGAATCTTCTCGATCAGGCCGGCATAGGTGCCGCGCTTCGGCTCCGCGATGCCGGAGCTGGGGTGCCGCGTGAACCCGCGCACGTGCATCTCGTAGATGATCGTCTGCGAAGACGGCCGCTGCGGCCGAACGTCGTCTTCCCAGTCGTAGGCGGACGGATCGACGACGATGCTCTTCATCGCCGTCGCCGCGTTGTCGCCGGCCCGGGCCGCGGCGGCGCGGCTGTAGGTCTGCGGCACGGCGACGCTGCGCCCATAAGGATCGAGAAGGACCTTCTCGGGATCGAAGCGCAGCCCGTTGCCCGGATCGAACGGCCCGGAGACTCGATACGCGTACAGCTGTCCGGCGCGGACCCCCGGCACGAACACGTGCCAGTAGGCGTACGAGCGATGCGTCGCCGGATCGACGGGAATCACTCGCGCCGGGCGGGCATCGTCGTCGCGATCGAAGAGCAGCAGATCCACTCCAGTCGCATCGCGCGAGAAGAGGCTGAAGTTGACGCCCCCGGGCCGGACGGTCGCGCCGAGCGGATCGGAGCTGCTCACCGTCTCACCCTTGCGCCGGCGTGGCGGAGGATCGCTCGCGGCGCGCCGCAAGGTCCCTCAACAGCGCGAGCTGCTGCTCCTGCATGACCAGGAGCTGACTCCACTGGCCTTCGCGAATCTCATCGAGCTTGACCTGCAGCGCCGCGATTTCCATTTCGGCTTTCGCGTTCACCTCGTAGTCGTGCTGCGCGGCCAGCCGATCGCGGTCCGCCTGGCGGTTCTGGCTCATCATGATCAGCGGCGCCTGGAGAACGGTCATGCACGCGAGCACCAGGTTCAGCAGGATGTACGGATAGGCGTCGAACGGCTTCGCCTGCATCCCGTTGACGATCATCCACGCGCCGATCGCGGCGATGGTGAGGACGATGAAGCTCCAGCTGCCGCCAAAGGCGGTCACCTGATCGGCGAACCGATCGCCAAACGGCGGCGTGGCCGCGGCCGGATCGGCCGGCTGCCGCTTGCGGTGAATGAACTGGTCGATAATCCGCCGCTCGACCGCGTTCAGGCGTCCGATCTCGGCCGCCAGCTGGTGCGTCTCGGGCATCGCCGCCGCTCACCACTCTCCGCGACGGTTCCCGGTGAACCGCAGCAGGAAGAGGAACATGTTGGTGAAGTCGAGGTAGAGCGACAACGCGCCGACGATTGCGTACGACGAGGTCCGGCCGGTGGCTGCCTGCAGCGCCATGATCTTCAGGCGCTGGGCGTCATAGGCGGCCAGGCCGGCGAAGACGACGACGCCGACGAAGGACAGCACGAATTGAAACCCGTCGCTGTGCACGAACAGGCCGACGAACGAGGCGATCAGCACGCCGATGAGGCCCATGAACAGAAACTGACCGACGCCGCCGAGATCCCGCTTCGTCATCGTCCCGTACAGTGCCAAGGCGCCGAACATGCCCGCGGTGACGATGAAGGTCGTCGCCACCGACTCGCCAGTGTAGACCAGCAGCACGAACGACAGCGTGGCGCCGGTGATGATCGAGTAGGCGACGAACAGCAGCGCTGCGGTGGACGCCGCGAGCTGCTGCACGCGCGCCGACAGCACGAAGACGATACCGAGTTGCGCGATGACGAGGCTCCAGAAGACCGCCCGGTTGGTCGCGATCATCTCGATCGCCTTCGGAGATCCGGCGACCGCCCACGCGGTCGCCGCGGTGACGAGCAGGCCGGCGCACATCCACGCGTAGACCGAGCTCAGAAACGCGGTCGCCTGGTCGCCGAGGGCCGATCGATATCCGGCGTACGGGGAAACGTTGTCGTAATTCACTTCGGCTCCTTCACGCGGCCGCGCCGCAGCGTTCAATGGACATGTTGGGCGGCGCCGCGCGCCATCTCACGGCTGATGGTCACTCTCGAACGAGCGCGCGGCGCGCCACGGGCGCCGGCTGCGGTCTGGTGCGCCGGATCAGGTCGCCTGCGAATGCCGCAGCCAGCAGTGCTCCGGCCCAGATCGCCGGCCAGAGGAGCACCAGCACCAGCACCTGCACTCCGGGCGGCATTCGCAGGAAGTCAGTCGCGCTCATGGCCGCCTCTACTGCCGATCGGTGGCCGGCGTGGCGTAGCGGCCGAGCGTCTGCGGAAACACGGCGAGCTGCGCGTCGGTGTCGGCGCCGTCCTGATCAGTGAGCAGCTCGCGCGCCGTCTTGTTGTAGACGGCGGTGTTCAGGTCGTTCTCGGGCCGGATCACGATCCCCTTGACGTTGGCGCCGGCAAAGAGCCCGTGGCTGCGCGAGTACGACAGGATCTGCGCCTGCATCGACGCGTCGGTACCGGCGCCGTGGTACTTGCCGACCGGCCCTGCCGCAGCGCCGACCTCGGCGCCGACCTCGAACTTGTCCTTCATCAATCCCTGGACGCTGTCATCGGTCATCAGCAACAGGAAGAAGTCGGTCGAGGAGGCACCGATCTGGGCGCCGACGCTGGGGCCGCCGCCACGCACGAAGATCGGCTGGCTCCAGCCGCCGCCGACGTGGCGGCTGACCACGCCGCGGCCGCCCTCGCCGCCGACGGCGAACGCGACTTTCACCACCTGCGGGAAGACCATGATCGCCTTGGCCTGCGACAGGATCTCGACCGGAATCGCCTTCTCCGGCTCCTGCATGATCGCCTCGAACGCCTTGGCGGCCTTGGCCGACTGCGAGGCGGCTTCTCTCACCTTCTTGTCCTTCGCCTCGTCCCCGCGCGCGTGCAGCGACGGCGCGATGCCGACGACGCTCGCGGCCAGCGTGGCCGCGAGCAGGATGCGATTGCGCTGTGATCTCATGAAGCTTCTCTCCATTCCTTATGCGAACGAATTCGACAGTTCCTTCAGCGCGGCGGCAAACATCAGCAGCGTCCAGCCGTAGAGAATCAGGTCGATGCCGACAGCGAAGCCGATGAACCAGGTCGCCGAGTTCGGCCACTGCATCGCGAGCATCACGCCCAGCGCCACCGCCACGAGCCCCGAGGCCACGCTCCAGCCCCAGCTCGGGAACTGCAGCGCGATCGACGCAATCGTCTTGAACAGACCGCCGACGATGAAATAGAAGCTGAGGAGCAGCGTGATGCTCTGCGCGCCGGAGTCCGGATAGAGCACGATCAGCGTCCCGACGGTGGTGCGGATGATCCCGTCGAGCAGATAGAGAAAGAACCCGCTCCAGCCGCGGACCTGAAACGCATTCACCACCTGCATCACGCCGGCTACCATCAGCAGCCACCCGAAAAGCACCACCGACACGGTCGTGGCGGTGGTGTCATAGATCACCGCGGCGGTCCCCAGCAGCATCATGGTGATGCCCCCGAAGATCACCCAGCCGCGCACGTTGCCCTCGCTCATGCCGCCCGCGAACGGGTTCGCGGTCAATGTCTCTGAACTCATGACGTGTCCTTTCTGTCGCTGCCTAGGCAGCCTTGACCTTCGATTCGATGGCCTGCACCGACGCCTCGAGCTGCGCGACGCGCGACTCGAGCTCGGCCCTCAACTGCTGATACGTGGTGTGGGACGATTCGCGGAGCTCGTCCACTTTTCGATCGATCGCCGATTTCTCGCTCAGGAGGGCGACAATCGCCGCGAGCGCGGCGCGCGCGCTGGCGGCTTCGGCTCTGGCTCTCAGGGCCTCGAGTTTCGCGTGCGCGAGGTCGATCTGCGAACCGATGCGGTCGCGGAAGGCTTTCTTGATCACGTTCATCACTCTCGTGCTCCTCGGCGGAAATCCGCTGGTGGCGCCGGCCACTACGCCGCCGCCGGACTCGATGGCTCCGCTCACTCCGCCCGCCGCGGCGGATCGCCGAGCCAGGTGTTGTAGCGCTTCGTGACGGCGGCCAGCCGGTCCGCACGCCGCGCCTTGATGTCCTCGGCCGCGCCGTTGGCCTGGGCTTTCAGGTGTTCGACCTTTGCCGCCGCGTGGCGCTGGATCTCGTCGCGGCTGGCCTGCGCGCGATCGAGCAGGCGGTGCAGCTTCTCGTTCAGCCAGTCGAGCCGGGCCTGCAGCCGGCTCCTCCGTTCGGCGCGGCTGACCGCGTGCTCCGCCTTGGTTTGCGCGATGTCCGCCCTGAGCGTCGCGATCTCGTGATCGTACTCGTCGTCGGCGACATCGCCGAGCGCGCGGCGGAACACGAATCCGCCGAGCGTCTCCATGCGCGTGTCGACATTGAGCGTGGACTCCTCGTCGATCTCGGCGACCAGCGCCGAGCGGCCGGGCAACAGCGCATGCTCGACGTCCTCGACGAAGTCGCGCGCGATGCGATGCCTCGCGTGGTCGGCCAGGCCGCCGACGATCAGGCCGCCGGCGGCGCCCACCGCGAGGCTGACCGGTCCGCCGAGCGCGCCGATGAGACTGCCGACCGCGGTGGCGCCCATCGTGCCCTGCGGAAGCCCGCTGCGTGCCCTGGTCTCCTTGATCACGCCGTCGCGGCCCTTGGCGATCACGCCGTCCGCGTAAACGGCGATGAAGCCCGCTTCGTCGAGGGCCTGCAGTACGCGGATCGCCTCGTGCGCCTTCGTCTCGCTCTCGAACACCACCGCCAGCATCCGTTCCATGGCTTCGTTCCCCTCTTCGAATGCGACGCCGCGCAAATCCGTTCGAGCCGGGCAGTGCACGGCAGGTGCCACGTGCGCGCGGCTTCGATCGTCGAGATTTCGGTGCAAACGAAGGCGACGTCAGCGCCATCGATGCCAGCGTGCCAGCGGCTGCCAGCACGTTGGCAGATGCTCGACGTCAGCGGCACGCGACGGAGTCAGGCATCGGTCGAAGACGTCGGCGACGGATGATGCGGAGCGGTGCAGGCGGCAGGGGACGATGGACGGCTGGTCTGCCGTCCATCGCCTTCAAGCTGCGGCGGGTGCTCGCGGGGGAGTGAGAAGAGTCGGCCCGGCTTGAAATCAGGCCGACAGCGAGCAGAGCGCGTTGGCGCGCGAACCGGGGTGCGCGCGTCTATGGGTTCGACGGTTGCGCGGCAGCCGAGGTGATCGCGTCGACCTCCGCTAGCTGATTCCCGGCGCGTTCGAGCCAGAGGATTCGCAGGACAGCCGCGGCTGGAACCGACAGCAGCACGCCGAGCAGCCCTCCGACCTCGCCGCCCACCATGAGTGCGAAGATGACGGTGATCGGGTGCAGCTGCAGCCGGTCGCCCATGATGCGGGGCGACAGCACGAAGTTCTCGACCAGCTTCCAGACGCCGATCACGGCGGCCATCCAGATCCACGCGGCGTGGGCGAACCAGCCGGCCGTCAGCACGATGGCGGCCGCGAGTACCCATCCGACGACCGGAACGAACTCGAGCGCACCCGCCAGGATGCCAAGCGCCAACGGGTACGGAAACCCGAGGAGCGCCATCGACCCGGTGTAGACGGCGGCCGTCATCCCCGCGAGGGCGAGCTGCGCTCGCGTGTACTGCGCCAGCATCGTGTCGATCTTCTCGACGGTCCGCTTGACGCTGGCTCTATCGCGGTGCCGCGCGAACAGACCGACCGTGCCGTCGATGAGCGCCGGCCGGTTGCTGAGAAAGAAGATGGCGATCACCGGCACCATGAGCAGCCATCCCATATCCGACGCGGCGGACGTGACGGCGCTGATCGCGCGCTCGCCGGTGTCCTCGAGCGCGCCGGGGTCGCCGCCGAGGTAGTCGTGATCCGCGACCCGCGACAGCACCTCCGGCGCGCCATCGTAGAGCTGCTGCATCTGCCCCGCGACGGCGGACCGGAGCGCGTACCCGCCGCCAATCGTCAGCAGGAGCGCGCTCGCGTAGACGAGCGCAATCGCGCCGCTTCGGCTGCTCCCACGCAGCAGCCGCTGCTGCACCCAGGCGACCAGCGGATCCAGCAGATACGCCAGCAGCAGCGCGAGCACGAACACGCCGAGCGTCGCTCTCGCCGCAAACAGCAATCCCGCGACGGCGGCGAAGAGTGCAATCGTCGTCAGGACGTTGCCGGTACGATCGTCGAGAGCAAACACCTGGGGCTCCGATCGGTTCAGCGCAGGAACACTTCAGCAGTGTCCTTGGGCAGCGTGAGCGCCTTCGCGGTTCTGGGGTCTGACGGGAACGATGCGAAGACGGTCGGGTTGTCGTGGAAGTGCTGCTTCAGCGCGGCGACGCGATGCGCGTTGTCCGGATGGTCCGAAAGCAGCTGCGGCACCTGCGCGGTGTCCGCGGCGTCGAAGTCCTGGAACAGCCACACCAGGCCCCACGGGTTGGAGTTGCCGGCGGCACAGAAATCGGAGCCGGTGATGTCCGCCGCCGCTTCCGCGTCCCTCGAGTAGCCGAGCGATCGCAGCTTGCCAATCAGCGCGATCGCGAGCACGTGCGCGCGGGTCGGGCCGAGCAGGATCGCCGCGCCGATCTCACGGCGCTCGACGGCGCGCTCCTTCTCGATCAGCTTCATCGAATCGTGATGCACGGTGTGTGACACCTCGTGGCACAGCGTGCCGGCGAGCTCCTCGGTGTTCTTGACGAAGAACATCAGGGAGTCGGTGACGTAGACCTTCCCGCCCGGCGTGGCAAAGGCGTTCGGCTGCTGCTCGTGCACGAGATAGAACTGGAACGGGTGGTTGTAGTAGGGCTGCGCCGTCTTCGCCACCGCGTTGGAAATCGGGTTGAGCACGTCGTACAGAGGCGACGACGCGACAATCTCGCCCTTCGCTTTCAGTTCCTCGAACACTTGCTGGCCGACCTGCTGTTCATCGTCCGCCGGTTCCGCTCGAGCAATCAGCTGCGCGGTTCCGCCGCCCAGACAGGCGACGGCAGCGGCCGCTGCGATCAGACGCATCCTCATGACATTCTCCCAATCGGGCGACGCCTGCGAGGCAGGCGCCGCCCGGTCCTGACCGATCTCACTTGTTGGCGATCTGGCTGGCGATGACCTCGCGGCTCTGCGCCTGCTGCATGTCCCGCTGCACGTCCTTGACCCAGCGGTCCTCGAGCACGACGACCAGCGCCGAGCTGTCCTCCACGAGCGCCTGCTTCATGCTCTCGACGTTGTCGCGCGAAATGCCGACGGCGTCGCCGGTGAGATAGCCGACCGCTCCGCCGGCGGCCGCGCCGGCCGCGACGCCGACCGGACCGCCGACCAGGCCGATCACTCCCCCTACGACCGCGCCGACGCCGGAGTCGCGCCGGCGCTGATCGCGGACGCGCACTTTCCCCTTCAGGTCCTTGGAGACGACGGCGTACGCCTCGATCCGCTCGCCGGTGCTGCTCTGGTTCGAGTGCATCGTCTTGTACACCTGCGACGCCGTATCCTGGCCGTCGTAGACCGCGTAGATCAGCGTTTCCGACTTCTTGTTGTCCGCGGCGCGCAGCGCCGGAACGCCCGTCGCCACCGCCGTGATGGCGACGGTCGCGATCGAGGCAGCGATCCGCCGGACCGCCTTCTGGGATTTCATGTCTGCTCTCTCTTTCCTCATGGACACGGACGGTTATTTCCGTGTGGACGTGGTGGTGTGCTTCGCTTCGAAATCGTTGACAGCGGCCTTGAAGGACTGGACGTCGGCGTCGATGTCGGCCTTCGCGCGCGCCATGTTGACGCTGGTCGTCGCCTTCAGGTCCTGCACCTTGCGGTCGATGTTCTGCTTCGCAGCATTGAGGTTGGTAATCGCGGAAGCTTCGACCTGGGCGCCGGTCTGCTTGGCCTTGGCCTGAAGGTCGTCAAGCCTCGCCTGCGCATCGGCGACGTGTGCGTCGATCGTCTTCTTGTACTCGTCGAACGAATGGCTCGGCGCCGGCTGCGATTGTCCGCTCTTCATGTTGATGGTCTCCTTGTTCCCGACAACTGCTTGCGACGTCCGATTACCGCGCGCTGTGCAGCGTCTCTTCGACCTTCTCGCGCTGCGCGGGCGTCAACGTCGTGCGCAGGATCGTGCCGCCGTAACCCTTGAACTGCGCGGCCACCAGCTCGGGATCGATCGAGCGCAGCAGGGCGAAGATCGCGGAGTCGCCGGGCTGCACCATCGTGCCGACGCGCTGCACGAAGTCCTCGGAGATGCCGTAGTCTTCCTTCCAGGTGTCGGCATCGATCGCGCCAGCCGCCGCGCCGAGCGACGCGCCGCCGAGCGACCCCGCCGCCAGCGCCGCCGCCGCGCCTGCGCTCGCGCCGGCGGTGAACGGAATCGCGATCATCGCGCCGAGCAGCGCGCCGAACAGCCCGCCCCACGCGGCGCCTTCGCCGGTCGTCATCTGGTAGCTCTGATCCACGCGTAGCTTGCCGTTGTAGTCGCGATAGACCGCGACCGCGTCGTTGAGATCGACGACCCAGCTGTTGTTCATGTCCTGCAGCGTGTTGAGCACCTCCGACGCGCGGTACATGTCCTTCTTGAATCCGACGACGATCAGTTCTGCCATGCGAGTTCTCCTCTTCTTCGTGTTGCCGTACGTTCACGTCTCAGAGCCCGGCGGCGAGCGGCGCGCCCTCGGTGCGCGCGGCACGTCGCCGTCTCCGGCTGCCGTGTGTGCAAGGCAAACACCGGTGGTCGCGGCGCGCCCTCGATGAAAAACGCCAGCGAATCGGCGTCATCGGACGCGATCGCGGCTCCCCCGGTGCCAGCGGGCTGGCAAATCGCCAGCGGAATACCAGCGCTCGAGCGATCCGCATCTTCCCGCCGACGAGATCTGCAGCGACGTGGCACGTGTCAGCGAGTACACCGCTTGCAGATCGCCAGGCCGGCGCCAGGTGTGCGCCCAACAAGGAGTTGTCACAGATGAAACACGTCAGGATGCATCTCGTGGTCGCCGCTGTCGTCGCGGTGCTGTCGGTCGCGTCGAACGCCAGGGCCGACGGCTTTTTCGTACCCTGGATCGGCGTGGATACGGGAGGGCGCACCACGTCGAGCGCGATCGACTTTGGTGCGAACGTCGGCTCGACGCTCGCGGGCGTCGTGGGGGTTGACTTCGACTTCGGCTACTCGCCGGACTTCTTCGGCAGCACGCTCGACAGCTACGTGCTGACCGCGATGGGCAACGTCAC
>DATFWL010000385.1:0-12763 GCA_035259385.1 Vicinamibacterales bacterium
GCACGCACACGGTGACCGCGACGTACCTCGGTGATACGAACTACCGCGGTGTCGCGTCGACGATCTCTCTGACGGTGAACTGACGGCAGTCGCCGGACCAGCGAGGATTGCGCAGGAACAGCTGGGCACGCGAGTAGCTCGACGACGCTCAATCTCCGTGGGCGAGCAGCAAGTTGACGAAAGTGGGATCGTGTACGGTCCATTTATTCGATTCGGTCACGCCGCGCGCTCGTACTCGTGCAAGAGTCCGCCGAGACGGTCGCGACGTTTCAGCGTGATCGGTTCCGTGTCCGGCCACGTCGCCGTCGACGTCCGACCATTCGGTGGCGCCAAGTCCAGGCTGCGATGAGGCCTCCAACCGTTGTAATGACCGATGAACACGGCGAGCACGCTCTTCAGATGCCTTGCGCTCAGGATCAAGAGCCAATCCAGGCATTCCGATCGCTGCTCGACGCTCGTTCGCAATCGGCGGATGCCCTGGTCGTCGTGGATAGGTCCAGCGCTTCGCGACCATCCAGCGGTGCCAGCGCAGGAGCGTCGCCGGCGTGACCAGAAACACCGACCACCTGACCCGCGGCAACAGGTGGCTGGCCGCCGCCAGGAACCAGCGGTCGGCCGGCCGAAACGTCGGTCGATGGACCTGACGACGCAAGATCGCCAACTCATGGCGCAGCACAACGATCTAAAGCCTCTTTCGAGTCAGCTGATCGGAACAGAAGCGAAACAAGTTGCAGGATTCGATGGAGGGCAACGTAAACGACGGACAGGAGCACGGCTTCTCTCCTGAGAAAAGGCCGTTATTTTACCCAGATCGGGTTAACGCACCCCACACGGCTCGACCTAGGCTGTCGTGCCGGATTGTGGTTCGGCCCGATCTGCATTTTCAGTCACACGCGCGGGCCATCAAGATCGATGTGTGCCCATGGGTCGCGGCGAAAGCCTGGACCGCGTCATCCGACAAGATGTGGATCTTGACGCCAGATGATCGACTTGTTGTTGAAACCCCCTCGACAGGAGGCTGATGGAATCTAGTGCCCTGGGCAAGAAGAGGACGTTAGTTCCCGACTCTTTTCTTGCTCTTCGTTTCGTCGTTCGTCAGCAAACGGTGCGCTCGAGGAATCGTTTGGACACTACGGGCCCGAATCTTGAGCACATCCGAGATCCAATCCGGCGGACGACTGCAAGTCGCGCGAGCCGACGTTGCGCTGGAAGCAGATGGCGGGCGTGCAACCTCGTGGAGACTCGTCTTCCTTCAATCTTCGCGGATGCAAGCCTCACCGGCGCCCCGCCGACTGCGTTGTCGCGCGCGGCGCTGTCGGCGCCGGCAGCGGCGCGTCGGACGCAAACCGCCGCACCACGTTCTCGGTGATGCGCGACACGTTGTTCGTGTAGTTGTTGTACGAGAGGCTCGCGCACCAGGCGATCGATCCTGTCGAGAAGACCGCGCCGCCGTTCGGATATTCGAGATACGCCAGATCGGCGTGCACCAGCTTGTTCACGGTGCCGCCCTGCCGCGAGTCGGACGTGTTCACTTCCTCGACAACATGCTGATACGCGTCGGAGTGTCCGTAGGACTGCGCGAGGATCAACGTGTGCGGCGGCGATCCAAGGGCGTAATCGACGCGATCGATCTCCTGGCCCGCGGCGCCCTCGCCGAGCGCGAGCGACGGGAAGTCGCCGATGATTTCGTCGGCGCCGATGCCCTCGAAGATGAACGCCGCGCGGGGATCGAAACTCCCGGGCATGCGCTTGTAAGGCGAGCCCTTGTCGAACCCCTGCGCGGTGAAGCCGACGCCGAAATACCGCTGCGGCGGAATGCCGCGGAAGCGCCACAAGCCGCCGGGTTCCCCCGTCAGGCTGTGATAGGACTCGCCGGGCGCGCCCTGCCAGTGTTCGGTGCCGTCGCGCCGGCGCAGTTCGATGAAGCGTCCGTTCGGATCCATCGGCGTCGCCCAGTAGAACCCGTTGCCGCCCATATACACGACGCGGCCACCCTTCTCGAGATAGGCGTGGAGCCCTTCGAGCATCTGGTGCGAGTAGTACTCGGGATGTGAGCCGGTCAGCACGACTTTGTACGGCGCAAGCAGCGCCGCGCCCTCGAAGTGCAAATCCTGATCGGTGATGATGTCGGCGGCGAGGCCCTTCGCGTCGAGCCAGTCGACGATGTAGGTGTCCTCCATGAACTGCCACGGATTGCGCGTGTTGATCTTCGGCCGCATGTTCGTGATCGGCCTCAGACGCGACGAGTAGCCGATGCCGCTGCCATCGGTATGGTGCGCGTAGTTGCTGAGGATGTTGAACCCCTGGTTGCCCGTCCCACCGTACGCGAGATAACTGAATGTCGGCACGAGAAACGCGATCTTCGCCGTCGCGGTCCCCTTTCGCGGACGGACGAAGAATGGGACGTAATCCTCCGCCGTCTCGGTTCGCAGCCGCGCCGCGTAGACGCCGCTCTTGAACTCGGCCGGCAGCTTGAACTCGAAGTTCGGCTGCCATTTCGCATCCTCGAGATCGTCGTCGTGAAAGTAGATCGCGCCGTACTGGCTCCGCGCGTGCTTGAAATCCATTTCCTCGCCCGTCCAGTTGTGGCCGGTGACGGCGCGTGTCGGCATGTTGACGGCGACGCCATTCAGCTTTCGCGTCGACGTCTCGACGATGTGGCTGGTCGCGATGTCGACGGAGAAATCCCACGCCGCAATCACGTCCGCAGGACCGCGGCCTTGGCGGATCGCGTCCAGTTCGGCGCGCGTCAGTGCGCGGCCGTAGACGCGCGGGCTCTCGATCTTCCCGTTGAAGTGGCCGGCGATCGTGGATCCGTTCGCACCGAGCGCGGCGATCAGCAACGGCACGGTGTTCGTCGCCACCGCTTTGATCCGCGTCGGCTGCTCGAGCGTCGCACGTGTTGGATCGAAGGTGAAGTCGGTCAGCGGCTCCTGCGTGAGCGTGACGCGACCGGTTGCCGCATCGAAGGCCGCGGCGACGAAATACCAGGCCGTGGTCGTCACGTGCTGAGGCCGCGGCGCGTTCGCCGCGCCAGGGATCGACGGCACCCAGGCGCGCAGCGGTGTCTGCGCGCGAATTTTTTCGGTCCGTCCCTCGCTGCCGCCGAGCCACAGCGCCAGCCTGCCATCGTTCTCGACGACGAGGCCGTACCCGGTGCCGTCAGGCGACCACTTCGCGACGATCCCCTGATCGCCATCAGGCGCGCGGCCACCGGGCGCCATCGGATCGTGGCGCGTCGAGGCGATCCAGGCGGTCAACGTCATGCTGCCGGCGAGACGTAAGGCGGCGTTGTCGGCGACGCTGATATGCGATCCGAGCGGGAGCCCCTGCCGCGCGCCGGCGTACTCACGATTGACCGGCGTGTCGACGACGGTCTCTTTCATCCCCGGTCCTTTCGGATTGATGTCGCCGTGGATGATGCGCACGATATCGGCGCGATAACGCGGCGCGGCGCTGCTGACCATGAAGGCGATCGTGTCGCCGGGCTGCGCCGAGAGCCGATCCGCGTAGCCGACGACTCCCATTCGATCGAGTCCCTCCTGCGCCGAAGGTTGCACCTGAGGCGGCTGCGCGCGCCCGGCGACGACTGCAAGGACCAGGCTCAGCGTCGCGAGCAGGAACGTCCGCATCTTCATCACATTCTCCTGACCTGAAACGATGGAACGGCGCGTCGTCAATGGACCACGATCGGCGACTCCGCTTCGGGCAGAAACAATTTCGCCGGCGCGCTGCCGTCGATCGGCAGCACCCAGACGTCGGAGATCGACGTCGTCCGGCGCGGGATCGCGTAGAGCAGGTGCGTCGCGTCGAGCCATTCAACCTGATCGTCGACGTAGCGCGTTTCGCCGTCGAGCATCCGCTCGACGTTCGACGCCAGGTCGAGGACGTGAATGCGCCAGCTGTCCGGGCTCGGTCCGACGCGCTTCTTGTAGGCGAGCAGACGATTGTCCGGTGACAGCGACGGGCATTCGACGTTCTCGCGCAGCACGGTGAGTTTCCGCAGCGCCAGCTCGCCGCGAACGAGGTATTTCACCCCCGCCGTGCGCAGCGACGCGTAGAACGTCGTCCCATCGCGCGCGAAGGTCACGCCCCAGAAGTTGAAGTCGGCGGCCCGGATCCGCTGGCCGCTGCGCCATGTCGTGAACTGTTCGAGCTCGCCGATCTCGTCGCCCGACGACATGTCGATGATGGTGGTCCGCGTCGAGAACTCGGCGGCGTAGCTGTCGCCGACGACGAACACGGTGGCCGCGCCGACGCGCCCGTCCGGCGCAACGCGCGTGCGGCTGGGGAGCCCCTGCAGCGTGATCGCCGCGCCAGGGTTGAGCTGATCGCTCAGCAGCACGGCCGAATACGTGTGGAGCAGTCCACGATCGACATGCAGACAGAGACCGCGACCGGCAGCAAACGACACGCGTTGGCACGACGCCGCGGTCATCAGGCGCGCGCCAGGGTTGTCGATCGGCGCGACCGCCAGCCGCCCGAAACCCGGACCTGGGCCGGTTTCACGAAACAGAATGTGCGGTCGCGACAGAACGCCGGCAATGTCCGCGGCGGCCGCCGCCGGCGCCGGCCGCGGAGGCGGCGCATCGGTGTGCTGCAGGCCCATGAACACCGAGCACAACCCGACGAGACTGACGGACGCGAGGCGACGGGGCGCCCGCCGCTTGAACGCCTCGAGGTAACGGCGCGCGCGAGACGTTGCGATCGCCGCGACCGGCACGAGGACGAGCAGATCGCTGAAATGCACGCCGTAGATGCCGTCGGGGCCGTACGCCTCGGTCGCGGCGTGGATCGCATCGCTCCCCGGCAGCAGCCGCGCTTCCGCCAGCTCGTGGCCCGTATACACGACGAGCTGACAGACGAACACGATCACGAACGATCGCGTCGCCACCGTGACCGTCTCGGTCGAGAGCGCGCGGCTGATGCGCGGCCACGTCCACGCGAGGGCGGCGGCAATCGCCGTGGCCGCGACGATCACCGCAGTCGCGTCGCGCGATCGCAACTCGAACGCCGCCGCTTCGAACACTGCTCCGATCTCGATGGTCTGCCGCACCACGACCACCGTCGTCGCGGCGACCATCGCGAAGGCGGCGGCAGGCGATGGCTCGATGTCCACTCGCGTCGGCGATCGATCGCACGCACGCAGCGCGGTCAGACATGCCAGGGTCGCGGCAAGCGCGGCGCTCGCCAGCGCCGCTTCGTCGAGCGCGCGTGTCGCGCTCTGTTGAAACCACCAGCTGCCGGGGACGGTGATCACCGCCGCAAGCCATATGCCTCGCATGACAAGCGATCGACGCCGTTCGTCGCCCGCACGCGAACACCATGCCAGCGCGAACGCGACTGGCACCATCGCCTGCACGCTTTGCGAGAGCGTTCGAAAGAACAACGTCGACATGGCGTCCACGAACCTGACGCATCCTAGCACCAACTTCGATCGCGACGATCAAAGCGCGCAACGTCGTGTGATCTCGTGTTGACACCACTCGCCGCCTCTGTTACAACGGCGCGACTTTCAAATTTCGTCTTCAGCGAGGGGGCAACGTGAAATTTTTCGTCGCCCGCGTCGGCCCGTCAGCACTTCGGCCACTCGCAGTTGCACTCCTGTGCGCCGCGGCCACGATCACGCTGCGCGCACACGGCACCGACGCTCGACGCGTCGTCGAGCTCCAATGGACACGCGATCACATCACGCGAACGCTCGGCGCGAATCGATCGGAACTCGGTCTGAACGGCAGCAAGGCGCCGGACGACATGATGATCATCGATGGTCGCTCGTGCATCTTTGGCGATCTGTTTGTGTTCGACGTCGACGATAAGTACGCCTTCGACATCGACGAAGACGTCGACGTCACGGTGACCTATGCGCCCGATCGGACGCAGCCGTTCACGGTCGGATGGGATCGCAACGGCGGCGACGGCTACGGCGTGTCGAAGGAAGTCGCGCCGGAACGCGGCGCGGCGCTGCGGACGGCGACCGTCAGGCTCGACCGTGCCCGGTTTGCCGGGCTCGGCCTTCTCAAAACCGATCTCGCCGTCGGCGCGCGCGGCGGGATCGCCTTGTGCGACCTCGCCATCGCTCGCAGCGGCGCGACGAAACCGGCCGCCGCGGCCGGGCGGCTGCAACTCGAGCTGCAGGATGCGGACACGCGCGGCCTCGTACCCGCACGGATTGGACTCTACGACACGACCGGCCGCGCGCCGCTGCCGTCGGATCAGGCACTGCTCGTCCACCGATACGCCGACGAGACGCGGCTGATCTGGGTTGCGCCGCGCCTGCTGTGGCCGTCGGCGAATCGTCAGGCGTTCTATGCGATTGGGCGCTACGAGGCGCAGGTGCCCGCCGGGTCGTACGAGCTCGTCGTCACCAGGGGACCGGAGTACCGAACCGTCAAACAAACCGTCGAAGTCAAAGCCGGCGACACGAGCCGTGTCACCGTCGCCTTGCAGCGGTACATCAACCAGCCGTCACGCGGCTGGTACTCCGGCGACACGCACCTGCACCTCATGCGCGATCAGGTGCAAGACCCGGCCGTGTGGGGCATGGTCGCCGGCGAAGACGTCCACGTCGGCAACCTGCTCGAGATGGGCAACATCGTCACCACCCATTTCCGTCAGCCGGCGTGGGGGAAGGCCGGACGTTACTGGCGCGACGGCCATCTGATCGCGTCGGGGCAGGAGGATCCGCGGACGACCGAGCGCGGTCACACGATTCATCACAATCTGCAGCACCCGATTCATCTGCCCTCGTCGGACTTCTTTTCCTATCACAAAGTCTTCGAGCAGTCGCACAGCCAGGGCGGCGTGTCCGGCTACGCGCACATGGCGCAGATCTTCAACGGCCGCCGCGGCCTGTCGCTCGACGCGCCTTTCAACCTCGTTGATTTCATCGAAGTGCTGCAAGGCGGCCGGCTCGGCGTCGACAACTGGTATCCGTATCTGAATCTTGGTTTCAAGATCAGTCCGGCGGCCGGGTCGGACTATCCGTACTACGGGCCGTCGCTGCCGGGCGTCGAACGCTACTACGTCAAGCTCGATGGGCCGTTCGACGCCGAGGCGTGGTACGCGTCGTTCCGCGCCGGACATGTCTTCGTCACCAACGGTCCGCTCCTCGACGTCACGATCAACGGCAAGACCATGGGCGACGAGATTCATGTCGCCCGCGGCGCACGGCTGCAGGTCGCCGCGTCGATGCAGCTTAACCCGGACATCGACGCGCCCGGCGCGCTCGATCTGATCGTCCATGGCGACGTCGTCGACACCGCGCATGCCACCGGCGGCGATCGGATCACGCTGCGCAAGGAACTGACGGCCGACCACAGCATGTGGATTGCCGTGCGCGCCACCGGCGCGCGCCAGGTACCGGCGCAGGGCCAGGTGCAGACACTCGGCGCGGTCGCCCACTCGGCGCCGATCTACGTCGTCGTCGACGAGCAACCGTTCTGGAAGACGGCCGCCGTCGCGGACCTCGTTCGCACGGAGCACCAGATTCTGCAGGACCTGCTCACGGCGCCGGTCGACCCGATGGGCGATCTCGAAGCGTGGGAGACGGTCGGCGTGCTGGCGCCGCAATGGGAGCGGCAGAAGTATCTGTTGCGGCCGCGCGTCGAGCAGGCCAACGCGAAATACGACGACATCCTGCGGCGGGCCACCGGCGCCCGCTCGTCTTCCGCACAGGGGCGGATCGAGGGCCTCGGGCTCGCGCTCGCGGCCGCTATCGGTCTGGTTGCCGTTCGCGGCCGCCGCGCACGACCGCGCCGCTGATCCAGCTCTCCGGCACACGACACGGCATTGAAGGAGGGATCATGGAGTCCGCTCGCAGGCGCTGGTTCGCTGCGCTCATCCTCCTCGCGGCTACTGCCGCCCCCGCATTCGCCCAGGTCGAAGCCACGATCGTCGGCACGGTGACCGACGAATCGAAAGCGGTCCTGCCCGGCGCGACGATCACCGCGACCGATCTCGCGCTTGGCCGCCAGTTCACCGACGTCAGCAACACGCGCGGTGAGTACCGGCTCGTTGGCCTGCAGGCCGGCAAGTACAAGCTTCAGGCGGAGCTGGCCGGATTCGCAACCTCGGTGTTCTCGGAGGTCGAGCTGCTCGTCGGCCAGAACGCGACGATTCCCTTCACGATGAAAGTGGCGACGATCGAGGAAGCGGTAACCGTCACGGCTGCCTCTCCGCTGGTCGACACACGCCAGGCGCAGGTCTCCGGCAACGTCGACCGACGACAGATGGAGGAGCTGCCGATCAACGGGCGCAACTGGCTGCAGCTCTCGACGATGGTGAAAGGGATCACGGCGAACCAGATCACCGACACGTCGACGCCGAACGGCAGCAGCCGGACGGCGGCGTTCCGCGTCAACCTGGACGGCCAGGAAATCACCCAGGAGACGTCGGTCACCGGATTCGGGCAGCCCGGCGTGAGCCGCGATGCGATTGCCGAGTACCAAATCGTGACCAACATGTTCGACATCACGATGGGCCGCTCGGTCGGCCTGCAGGTGCAGGCAGTCTCGAAGGCGGGCAGCAACGCCTACAGCGGCAGCACCTACGGGTACTTCCGCAGCGACAAACTGAATGCCGCCGACGCCTACACTGGCAACGTGCTTCCCTATTCGAACCAGCAGGTCGGCGCCACGCTCGGCGGACCGATCAGCAAGGATCGGATGCACTACTTCTTCTCGTACGAATATCAGCGGGAGCCGAACTCGATCGTCATCGGACCCTCTGTTTATCGCGGCGAGACGATTACCCTGCCGGCCGACACCTTTCAGCATTACGTGCTCGGCCGCGGCGACTACCAGTTCTCCCCGAAAGATCATCTGATCCTGCGCGGCAACTACTTCGACTGGCAGAACCCGCACTTCTTCTCGGCGACCGCCAGCCCGACGCGCGGCGCGGAGCGCTTCCACCACTCGAACTTCGTCACCGGCAACTGGGCGCGCGTCATGCGCAACAACCTGTTGCAGGAAGTGCGGGTGAACTGGTTCCACTATCAGTTCATCAACGCGCCGCTCAAGGACGGCCCGGCGGCATTCCCGGAATTCATCTTCCCGGCGCTGACCATCGGCCCGAACTGGAATTATCCCGAGGACTGGAACCAGGATCACGTCACGACGACCTACGAGTTGAAGTGGCACAAGGGCGACCACGACGTGAAGATCGGCAGCGAGCTGCATCTCGAGCGCGACGCCGGCTGGTGGCGCGCCCGCTCGCGCGGCCAGATGTTCTTCGCCAGCACGCCGGCCGATCTCCCGCAGCGCATCCCGCTCGCGGAGTGGCAGAACCCGGCGCAGTGGAACCTCTCCGGCCTCGACCCGATCGCGAACCGGTTCGACATCTACTTCGCGCCGAACGACGATTGGAGCTATCACGTGCCGCGGCCGATGTACGCCGGCTGGGTCGGCGATACGTGGGCCGTGAACAACCGCCTGACGTTGAACCTCGGCGTCCGCTACGACGTCGCATGGCGCGACTTCGTCTCGCCGGGCAACGCCGAGACGACGCTCATCATCAACAACGGATTCGACACCGAGGACTACGGCTACAAGAACAACATCCGCGATCTGAACAACGTCGCGCCGCGCCTCGGCTTCGCGTGGAACGTCACCGGCACGAACAACTTCGTCATCCGCGGCGGGTCGGGCATCTTCTACGGCACGCAAGGCGGCAATCAGGCGGTCGACGCGCAGCTGTTCGGCGGCCAGCGTCTCGTCGTCGCGTCGTTCCAGAACGACGGCAAGCCGGGCTTCGTGCAGGACCCGACCCGCGGCGCGACGTTAGCCGACGTGCTCGCCGGCCGCGTCCCGGTGCCGCCGCAGACGATCTCGGTGATCCGGTCGGACTTTCGGATGCCGTCGACGTGGCAGAGCATGCTCGGGTTCCAGAAGCAGGTCAACGAGGTGACCGGCATCGACGCCGATCTCGTGTACTACAAGGGCACGCACGAAGACGAGCAGCTCGATCCCAACGTCTTCTACGACCCGGCGACCGGGTTCCCGAAGAACCCGTCGCGGTTCGGACGGCCGAATCCGAGTTACGGGCCGATCAACCTGAAAGCGAGCAACGGCTACTCCGATTACTTCGCGCTCGCCAGCTCGATCACGCGCCGCTATCGCAACAATTTCCAGGCCGGTCTCACCTACACGCTGATGTTCTTCAAGCACGACACCGGTATTTCGAGCGCCGGCTACGGCAGCCAGCTGCTGAATCCGTTCGACGTGTCGGCCGAGTGGGCACGCTCGTCGGAGTTCCAGCGGCATACGCTGAATGCGAACGGCGTCTGGAACATGCGCTGGGGCCTGCTGCTCGCCGGCTCGTTCCATTACGGGTCGGGCAACTACGCGACGATCACGTCGCCGGCCGATCCGCTGGGTCAGGTGAACGGCGCACGCCGCGTGCTCCCTGACTTGACGGTGATCCCGCGCAACACGTTCCTGCTCGATCCGTGGCAATCGCTCGACGTCCGGCTGTCGAAGGACGTGCGCGTCGGATCGGTCAAGTTCACCGGCATGGCCGAAATATTCAACTTGTACAACTACGCGCGCTTCAACCGGAACACGATTAGCGGCAACGCACTGTTCGGCCAGCCCACATCGTCGGCGGGCATTCCGCGCACCGGACAGCTCGCGTTCCGGATTTCGTTCTGACATGCGGACGACAGGCTCGACCCGGTCCGTCGTCGCCGCGGCGGGCGCCTTCGCCGCGGCGACGTTCGTTGTCGTCGGCGCGCACGGCCGCGACGCGCGGTACGTGGAACCGATGGCGCTAAGCGTCAATAACGTCACGCACGTACTTGCCGTCAGCCGGTCCGAACTGGGCCTCTCTGGCTCGAAGCGGAAGGCGCAGATGAAAACTGTCGACGGCCGATCGTGCGCCGTCGGCAGTCTCTTCGCGTTCGACGTCGACGATCGCTACGCGTTCGATGTCGACGAACCGATCGACGTCGCTGTCACGTATGTCCCGAGCCTGACGACCGCGCCGTTTGCGGTCGCGTGGGACAAAAACGGCGGCGACGGCTACGGCGTGTCGACTGACATCCAGCCGGATGCGACCGCCCCGGTGGGACGCGTGACACTGCGCCTCGATCGAGCGCGCCTCGCCGGCCAGGGCATCCTCAACACCGATCTTGCCGTGGGCGCACGGAATCAGGGCGTCCTCGCGGTGTGCAACGTGGAGATTACCCGCAGCAATGGCACGCGTGCTGCCGCGGCAACCGGACGGATTCACATCGACGTCGTCGACGCTGGGACGAGTCAGGTGGCAGCGGCGCGTGTCGGCTTGTACGACGTCACTGGCCGCATTCCACTGCCCTCGCAGGACGCGCTCTCGGTCCATCGCTTCGCCGACGATGCGCGGTTGCAATGGATGAATCGGCGGACGTTCTGGTCGTCCGATAGTCGCCAGGCGTTCTATGTCGACGGCCGCTACGAGGCGACGGTTCCCGTAGGCATCTACGATCTCGTCGCCACGCGCGGTCCCGAATATCGGGTCGCGCGGCGTAAAGTGCAGGTCCAGGCGAATGAGACGACGACCATCCGCCTCGCGCTGCAGCGCTATATCGATTTGCCGCGCGAGGGCTGGCACTCGGGGGACTCGCACATCCACTTGATGCGCGACGAACCGGCGGACCTGGCCGTCTGGGGGCAGCTCGCTGCAGAGGACGTCCACGTCGGCAACCTGCTCGAGATGGGCAACATCGCCGGCACCTACTTCAAGCAGCCGGCGTGGGATCGCGCCGGACAGTTCGAGCGCAACGGGTACGCGATCGTTCCGGGACAGGAGGATCCGCGCACCGGCATGCGCGGCCACACCATCCACTGGAATCTGAAATCGCACGTTCACTTCGAAAAGGAAGCGTTCTTTCAGTACGACCGGGTGTTCGAGCGCACGCGCAGTCAGGGGGCGTTGACCGGCTACGCGCATCTCGGCGAATTGTTCAACGGCCGCCGCGGCCTCGCGCTCGATGTGCCGTTCGGTCTGGTCGACTTCATCGAAGTGCTGCAAGGCGGACGGCTGAACACCGACATCTGGTACAGCTTCCTGAATCTCGGTTACAAAGTGTCGCCGGTCGGCGGGGCGGACTACCCGTATTTCGGCCCCACCCTCCCCGGCGTCGAGCGGACGTACGTGAAGATCGACGCGCCATTCAGCGCCGCCGCCTGGTTCGACGGCTTCCGTCGCGGCCACGCCTACGTGACGAATGGACCATTCGTGCGGTTGAGCATCAATGGCCGCGAGATGGGCGACGAATTGCGCGTCCCGCGCGGCACCCGGCTGGACATCGTCGCCGACGCGCAGCTGAATCCCGACGTCGACGATCTGGATCGACTCGAGCTCGTCGTGCTTGGCGACGTCGACGCGCGCGAAGCCGCGAATGGCGCCGATCGCGTGCACCTGCAGAAGTCGATCGTCGCCGACCACAGCATGTGGATTGCCGCACGCGCCTACGGCGGTCATCAGCAGCCGCAGTTCACGACGGTCGGGCACACCGCCCCCGTCTACGTCGTCGTCGACGGCGAACCGACCTGGAAGCGCAGCGAGGTTGCAGCGCTGGTCGACTATCAGCGGGCGCAGCTCAACGAACTGCTGACGGTGCCGATCGACCCGAACTCGGATCTCGAGGCGTGGGAGACCGGCGACATGCTCGTCGATCAGTGGCCGCAACAACTACCGCTGCTGCGGCCGCGCATCCAGGAAGCGGACCGGCGATACCGTCAGCTGCTCGACCGGCTGCGAACGTCATCGTCGCAGCAGTGATCAA
>DATFWL010000386.1:0-2722 GCA_035259385.1 Vicinamibacterales bacterium
CGTCGCCAGGTAATAGCCTTCCGCCATGGCGACCGCCACCTCTTCGTGGCTGCACGTGATGACCTCGGGCGCGGCGTTTCTCCCGTAAGTCACCATCGATTCGTGCATCCCGCGGGTGGTCGCACCCGGATTCAAGGTGACATACTCGACGCCGAGCCGATTGAGCAGGTAGACGACGAGGTCCGAGACGTACTCGGGTTTTCCAGGACTCATCGCTCACCTCCGAGACCTTCTGATCAGGACGCGAAACCGCCGAAGACGACCCGGCGTAGCTCTTTCCAGAAACAGTCGACGTCCTTGAACCCGGCCGCCCTCAACGCCGTCAGGTGCTGGTCCAGAGTCGCCGGGAATGGCCCACGGGTCGCGGTCGCCGGAGACCGTGGCCCTTGCTGAACCATCCCCGCGAGATCCTGCGCCGCGGCGCCTTCACGATGGCGTCGCGTGGTCGCGACGCGTTCGTACCTCTGGTGAACCGCAACAGTCGGGGCGTTGACCAAGTCCGCGTTCAGGAACGCCCCGCCGGGCCTCAAATGCGCGCGGATGTCCGCGTAAATCTCGCGGATACGTGCGAAGTCGCGCAGGTTGTGCAAGCAGCTGGAGGAAACGACGGCGTCGAACGGACCGAGCTCGCGCGGCAGCCAGCTCACCTCGAAGAGATCGGACCGATGCAGCTTCACGCGCTGGCCGTACTTCGCCGCGAGGTGTCGTGCGCGATCGAGCATCGGGCCGGAGCTATCTTGTACAACGCACGTCGCGTGCGGATAGCGCTCGAGGATGAACATGCTCACGGGTCCGTAGCCAGCCCCGACATCCAGGATGGTGACGGCTGCGTCGTTGGAGAATGGGAAGAGGTCGCAGATCAGCTGAAACCGTTCCGCGCGACTCGAATCTTCCGCCTGCTGCCGCCTCACCCACTCGTCCACGTACGTCTCCGAGGCCCAATCGTGGTGGTCGCGGCGCGGCCCATCGCCTCTTTCGCGGTTTCCCTGACGCCCCTTCATCGTCGCGTCCCTCCGCAGCGCACGGCCCGAACGCCGCAACCCTAGCGCCGACGCGACGAGCGGGTCAAGACCTGCTCGAACCACAGAGGGGTCGGATACTTTCTTCGGACCCAACACCGTCGATCCGGTAGAGCCGCTCAATGGTTGAACACCGATTTGACCGTAAGAAGCGGCATGCGCTCAATGGGCGGTGCATCGTCAGAGCGCGGAACCTGGACTGTGCAGCATTGGATCGTGCGCGGGCCGAGTAGATCTAAAGGCACGCCACTTCGATCGAAAACGGAACCACCCGGCTCGCCGGCACGCGACCGGCCAAAGCCGGCCAACCTTCCGGACTGCTCGCCCTTTGGCTTGGCACCAAAAGTGCCTATTGAGCCCAGTGGCGTGAATCCGCCTGCAAAGGGGCCGAAGCTGGTAGCGCGAAAGCCAGGAGATCGTGTCGAATAAGGAGGCCGATAATGGCTCGGAAACTGGGCCGTGCACGCCGATCGCGTCAACCAGGGCACGAAGCAGCGCACGCCGCCGCAGATATCTTGTTGCAACGCAATCTGCCTGTTCTCGCCGGATCCATGACCTTTGGGCGTATGGTCCGCGAGAACCCGGCGTTTGCGGCAACCATCAAGAATCTTCGGTTTCTGTTTCCCCTCGTCTGCCAGCGGAAGGATCAGGCGCTGATGACCGAAACAGAGCGATCGCGATATCTATGCGCGTTCCACATGATCAACAGCGATGGAACGCTGGGACAGCTGGTCGACACTCATTCGGAAATGCACATGCAACACACCAACCTGCGGCTGCTACCTTGGCATCGCGTCTTTCTGTATCTTTTCGAAGAGGCGCTCCACAATTATCATCCCGACGTCTGCATTCCGTACTGGGACTGGACGAAGCCGGAAGAGCAGCATTTTCCCGACTGGCTGGCCGGAGTCCTGCCGACGGTGCACACGCCGACGCGCATCGTCAATGTCCTTCGCGGTCCCGGTCCCGGATCATGGCTGGCCTCCATTGCTGGCGGAACCCCCGCGGCGTTGGCGAAGACGACATACGGCGAATTCGCGGGTCTCATCAACGGCATTCACGGCTCGGTGCACATCTGGGTGGGCGGGACGATGTCGGACGCATCAGTCTCACCCGCAGATCCCGTGTTCTGGATGCACCACGCGAATCTCGATCGACTGTGGTGGAGCTGGTACAACAGCCCTCAGGGTAATCACCAGAATCCGCCGCTCAGTGGGGCCGACGCACTGATGGATCCGTGGACCTACACCGAGGCGGATGTCCGGAACATCGCTGCGCTTCACTACGCTTATGTTTGACGTCAAGGGGCTGACCTTCGGTGATGGGTCGACGGTCCAGACGGTCAGAGACGATGCCGTCGAGAACGGATCCGCGCGCCCATGATCGAGCTGCTCGTCACACGCCAGGTGATTCCAGGCGCGCGGGCGACCGAGGGCGAGCTGACGCTCGATGGCGAGCACGAGTGCTGGACGCTAGAGGATCGCTCGCGCGGCCTGCATTCGGACATGCCGTTGCCCGACATCGTCGCGGATAAGGTTTACAGCGAGACGGCGATCCCGACGGGGCGCTATCGCGTGGAGCTCTACGACTCGCCGAAGCACGGGCCGCAGACGCTTCAACTCGTCGCGGTGCCCGGCTTCGCAAACGTCCAAATCCATGCCGCGAACCGCGCCGAGGAGCTTCTCGGCTGTATCGCCGTCGGC
>DATFWL010000387.1:0-7314 GCA_035259385.1 Vicinamibacterales bacterium
CCCTTCGAACAGTGGCGTCTGCGCACCGGCTACGGCAACCGGACGATTCCCGAGATCATCGACGCGCGGGCGCGGCCGCAGCGGGCGCTGATGGCGATGCTCGCCGGCGTCCTCGCGCTCGGCGTCTTCTTCGTGGTGCGCGCCGCCGCGCGCGAAGTGAAGGTCGCCGAGATGCGATCGAATTTCGTGTCGAGCGTTTCGCACGACCTGAAGACGCCGCTGGCGCTGATCCAGCTGTTCGCCGAGACGCTGGAGCTCGGCCGGCTGAAGAACACCGAGCGCGCCCACGAGTACTACCGCATCATCAACAGCGAAGCCCGCAAGCTGACCCGGCTGATCAACAACCTGCTCGATTTCTCGAAGATCGAAGCGGGGCTGCGCACCTACACCAAGCGCGAGCCGGTGAACCTGAGCGACCTGACGCGCGGCGTCCTCGAATCGCTGGCCAGCCAGTTCGCGCACAATCAGTTCACCGTCACGTCGAAGCTCGACGCCGCCGTGCCGGTCTATATCGACGCGGAAGCAGTGGTCCAGGCGATCGAGAACCTCGTCTCGAACGCGATGAAGTACTCGCCGGAGCGGCGTGACATCGAAGTGGAGGTGGCGCGCGCCGACGGCTACGGCGTCGTGCGCGTACGCGATCACGGCATCGGCATCCCGGCGCGGCTGCGGCGGAAGATCTTCCGGAAGTTCTTCCGGATCCAGACCGACGCCGGTACCGGGCCGCAGGGCACCGGACTGGGCCTGGCCATCGTCGACCATGTGATGCGCGGCCACGGCGGCTTCGTCCGCGTCGACAGCGAGCCGGGACGCGGCAGCACCTTCACGCTGCACTTCCCGCTGCATGCAGGAGAGACCCACGGTGACCAAACGCATACTGGTGATCGAGGACGAGCCGCAGATGTTGCTCGGTCTGCGTGACAACCTCGAGCTCGAAGGATACGAAGTCGTGACGGCGTCGGACGGCGAAGACGGGCTGGCCAAAGCGATCTCGACGGCGCCGGATCTGGTGATTCTCGACGTCACGCTGCCCCGCAAGAACGGCTTCGAAGTGTGCCGCGAGCTGCGCGCCCGCGCCAACCCGACGCCGGTGGTGATGCTCACCGCGCGGTCGCAGGAAACGGAAAAGGTGCTCGGCCTCGAGCTCGGCGCCGACGACTACGTCACCAAGCCGTTCAGCATCACGGAACTGCTGGCGCGGGTCCGCGCCGTCCTGCGCCGCGCCGGCGGCCGCCCGTCCGGCCTCGAGACCTGCCGCATCGGCGACATCGAGATCGACTTCCGCACCCACCAGGCGCACAAGGCCGGCCAGCGCATCGAGTTCACGGCGCGCGAGTTCGATCTGCTGCGATACCTCGTCGCTCACACCGGACAGGTGGTGACGCGCGAGCAGATTCTCAACCAGGTCTGGGGCTACGAGGAGTCGCCGACGACGCGCACGATTGACAACTTCGTCGCGAAGCTGCGCCAGAAAATCGAGAAGGCGCCGCACGAGCCCGAGCACATCCTCACCGTTCACGGCGCCGGCTACAAGTTCGTCGGCTGAACACGACACGAGAAGACAGCAACCGCAGAGCACGCAGAAAAAACCATTCTGCGAAGTCAGCGTTCTCTGCGGTTGCTTTCCGGTGTCTCTCTACGGCAGTCTCGCGCCGGGATAATCGCGCTTCGCCTGCGCGAGCATTGCGTCCGCACGGCTGTCGTCGGCCTCTTGAAGAAACCGGTACGCGCGGTGGTACTCGGGCGTGTCCGGAGCGCCGACGCCAATCCAGCCGAGGCCGACGGCCGGTCCAAGGCTGCCGTCCGCCCCCATGACGCCGACATACAGGTTGAACGCGCCGGGGCGATCGAGCACGAACGGGTCGGCGACGAACTGACCGGCGGCGGCCGCGGCGAACGGTCCGGCCGGATTCAGCGTGAAATACTCCTGGCTTTCCTGCGGATACGCGTGGACCCACAGCGGTGGCCGCCGATCGCGCGCACGCACGACCTTCGCGTGCACCGTGACGACCCAGGACGTGCGATCGGGCTGCATCGCGATTGAGAGGCCGGCCAGCTGCAGGTCGGAACCCAGCGGCTTGTCAACGTGAATCAGCGGTGCGCCTGCGCCCCCGGGCGCGTCGGCGGCGCGCCTGCAGCCGATCGCGGCGAGGGCAACTGCGGCGCACAGCGACGCGGCCGCGAGTGCCGCCGATTGCCGCGACATAGAATGGCCGCGCCGATGCCGTCTCTCGAGCGCCCGCGCCCCTGGAATCGCCTGTGGCTCGTCGCGTCGATCTACCTGGCGACGGCCATCGTCATGACCTGGCCGCTCGCGACCGTCATGCATCGCCGGATCGCAGGCGACATGGGCGATCCCCTGTTCGTCTGCTGGGTCATCCTGTGGACCAGCGGCCAGATCCTGCGCGCGCTCGCCGGCGACCCCTCTGCGCTCGCGCACTACTGGAGCGGCAACATCTACCATCCGGCGCCGCTGACCGTCGCCTACTCCGAACATCTGACGCCGCAGATGCTCCAGGCGCTGCCGGTGCTCGCCATCACCGACAACGTCATCCTCGCCTACAACCTCCTGCTGCTGGCCACGTACGTGCTGTCGGCGCTCGGCGCCTACCTGCTGGTTCGCGACGTCACCGGACAGCCGCTGGCCGCGTTCTTTGCCGGCCTCGCGTTCGCGTTCTCGCCGTATCGACTCGATCAGTACTCGCACCTGCAGGTCCTGTCATGTCAGTGGATGCCGTTCACGCTGTACGGCTGGCGCCGGTACGCCGCGACCGGGCGGCTGCGTCCGCTCGTCCTCGGCACCGCCGCCCTCGTCGCGCAGGCGCTCTCGTCAATCTACTACCTGGCCTACTTCACGCCGTTTGCCGTCGCCTATCTTCTATACGAGCTCGCGGCGCACGGCACGCTGCGCGATCGCCGCACGTGGCGGCGTCTGGCGGCGGCGGGCGCGATCGCGCTGCTCGTCGTCGCGATGTTCACGTGGCCGTATGTCCAGGTTCGACGTCTGACGGCGGCCGGCACCCGCGACGTCAGCGCGATCCAGTTGTACTCCTTCGACACGCACGCGTTCGCGACGATCACGCAACGGTCGCGGCTGCTCTCGGAGTCGGTCAAGGCGATGCCGCGCATCGAAGGCGCAGGATTCCCCGGCTTCACGACGCTCGTGTTCGCGGCGGTTGCCGTTGGCGTTGCGTTCGTACGCGGCGCGATCGCCGCGTGGGTTCCCGGACGCGGCGTGGCGAGGTGGCGACGGGGCGCGGCGGCGATCCTGGCGGCCGCCGCGATCCTGACCAGCGTTGTCCTCGGCGACGTGCTGGTCTACGGCCGCGCGACGCGATCGATGACGCGCCTCCTTGCGCTCGATCGTGACGCCGGCACGCGCCTCATCGTCGCGACCGCGGTCGCCGTCGCCGGCCTCCTGCTGGTGTGGCCGGTCGCGCGCCGGTGGGGACGCACGGTTCTCTCGCTCCCCGCCGGGTTCTGCGCGTTCGCCGCTGTGGCCGCGGCATGGCTCTCGCTCGGCCCGGTGATGCATGCGAACGGCCGCGCCATCGGGCCGGGGCCGTACTCGCTCTTCTACCGGGTCCTGCCAGGGTTCGACGCGCTCCGCGTGCCGTCGCGCAATCTGATGATCGCCTCGCTGTTTCTGTCGATACTCGCCGGCATCGGCGCCGCCGCGATGCTCGCATGGCGGCGTCACCTGGGGCGCGTGATCGTCGGCGCGGCCATGATCGCCGCGCTGGCAGAGACGTGGACGGTGCCGAGCGACATCAACGTCCGCTTTCGCGGCGCGGGCCTCGCCTGGCCGCCGCGGGAGATCGCGGGCGCCGCGCTCACGCCGACCTACCGTCTCGTGCGCGCCCTGCCGCCTGAGGCCGTCGTCGCCGAATTCCCGTTCGGCGACCTCGCGAACGAGATCCGCTACGTGTTCTATGCCGGTTATCACCGCCGCGCCATCGTCAACGGGTACTCGGGATTCGCTCCCGAGCACTATCGCCGGCTGCTGGGTGACTTGTCACAGATTCCGACCAGCGACGAGGCATGGACCGCACTTGCCGGATCGGGCGCGACGCACGCGATCGTGCATGAGGGCGCATATCTCGATCGCGACGGACGCGCCGTCTCGGCATGGCTCCGCCGCGAGGGCGCCCGTGAGATTGCCGATCTTCATCCCGACCACGTGTTCGAGTTGCCGGCGGCCCACAACGTCAACGCCCACGCGCCGTTCACGATGCCGCAGTAGTGTCGGCGTCAGCGCCGGATACAACTCCGGAGGATAAAAGACAAACGTTTACCGGGCCGCCGGTTGCCAGCCGCTAGTATGGAGTGCGATGAACGAAGCGATTCTGAAGAAGCTCGAAGCGCGTGTCGATCGCCGCAGCTTCCTTCGCGGTTCCGCACTCGCCGCGGCCACGCTCGTCGGCCTCGCGGCTGCCTCGCCAATCGTCACGGTCGCGCAGGCGCAGGAGAAGGTGCCGCCACAGGACGACAAGAAGAAGGACGACGCAAAGAAGGACCAGGACGAACCGAAGGACGACGAGAAGGACGCGAAGCCGTACCGCGTCGAAGGCTCCGACGGGAAGTTCTACGACCGGCAGGGCGTCGAAGTTCGTGAATGCCCGGAGTGCGGACACAACACGTATCAGCAGGGCCGCACCTGGACGTGCGAGAACTGCGGCTACAGCTACGTCGAGTAGACGGATGGGACGGCATCTCTCCCATCTTTCCCGTCCCGTACGCCAGCCCCTACATGCAGCGCGCGACGACGGCGGTGCAGTTGTCGCGGCTGCCGCGCGCCAGCGCGGACCGCACCAGGTTCTCGGCGATCACACGCGGGTCGTCGGCTTCCAGCAGCAGCTGCGCCAGCCGCCACTCGTCCATCACGTCGTGGACGCCGTCGGTCGTCATCACCAGCACATCGCCGTCTTCGATGGCCTCTTCCACGACGTGCACGGTCGTCTGCGCCATCGCGCCGACCGCGTTCGTCAACACATGGCACAAGGGGTGATGCTCGAGTGCCGTGCGGTCGGCGTCCGGATGAGCGGCGAGCATGCTCGCAATCCACGTGTCGTCCTGCGTGACCTGGCGCAGCCGCCCGCGCGATAGCAAATACAGCCGGCTGTCACCGACATACGCGACCGACAGCCGGCCGTCGGCGACACGTGCGGCGACGACGGTGGTTCCCATCCCGGCGTACTCGTCTTCCTGGAGCGCCGCGGCGCGAATCTGATCGCACGCACGTTCGATGGATCTGCGGAGGAGGTCCGTGTCCGATCGCTCGCCGGACGCCGTGGCGCGGACGGTGTCGACGATCGCGTCGACCGTCATCTGGGCCGCGACCTCGCCCGCCTTATGCCCGCCCATGCCATCAGCGACGACGAACAGGGCCAGATCTTCGTGGACCGCGAACCGGTCTTCGTTGTCGCGCCGGGCGTTGCCCTTGTCCGAGAGGCCGAAGGCCTGAATCACGAGTCCCCCTGACAGACTCGTTATCGGCAAATGTCGTGCTTGATGTAGAGGGGAAAGTGGAGAAACCGTGCAGGGCCGTCCGGAAAGGACGGCCCGGCAAGGACTTACTTGTCCATCGCGGCGAGATCGAGCGACGCGCTTTCGATCTTCAGCGCCTTCAGCTTCGTGCCGTCCGGCACACGAAACGGGAACGTGCAGGAAAATTCTGGAATCGAGCCGACGTCCACGAACTGCGACGGCGTGAAGTACGACTTGTCGTTGCTATCGGTGACCGTCGGCCGTTTCATCGGCGCCGGCTTGTACGCCGACGACACCTTGAACGAAACCGTGACGAGCGCGAACTGCTCGCCCGGCTTCGACACGGCGTTCACCGTGTTGGTGCCCGGCGGACAATCGCGCAGTGACGCGCTGGCGGCGCGGTCGATCTTCGTCACTTTCATCTCGAGACCGGGAATGGACGACTGGCCGGCGGCCACGGCCGAAACCGCGACCGCCGCCAGAACCGCGAGGGCGAAGCGCGCGAGAATTCTGCTCATCGATGGCGAGTTCTCAGTGTGCCTCTACAGCGGGTTGTCCGGACGGGCGAGGGTTCGCCACATGTGCGCGCTCGGGCTGTTGTCGTAGCCGAGACCTTCCTTCGGCTGCTTGAAGTGGCGCCCGATGACGTCCTTGAACGGCTCGATCGACACCTTCGCGTTCGGATCGAACGCGTACAAGTCGTTCACGGTCACCAGCCGCGGCTCCATGTACCACTTGTGGTTCTTGAGCATCTTGTAGGTGTCCTGGATGTACTGGGGCGGCGTGTAGTCGTGGCCGAAGATCCGGTAGTACTGATCCGGATATTCGTAGCCCGCCTCCTCGTCCGGATAGAAGCGCAGCGTCTGGTGATAGCGAATCGCGAATGCGCTCTTCTCGGGAATGTACGGCTCGAAGAGCTGCGCGCCCCACCAGCCGTGGTCCGGCTTGATCAGCGACAGCACGCAATCGTGCAGCAGGCACGCGAGGATGATCTCCTCGGACATCCCGGTCTTCATCGCCCGCGTCGCGCTCTGCAGCACGTGGTTCGCCGGCGCGAAGCGCAGCTCGAAGAAGTCCTCGAGCGTCGGCTTGTCGGGCATCGGCTTCAGCTTCTTCACGTTGTCGCCGCGCTGACCGGTGAACAGCGTGCCGGCGCCGCGCCGGTACGGCCGCGTCTCGATCTGCGCTTCGAGCTCCGCGACGGTCGGGAACTTCTCGGGCTGGCCGCCCTGATTCTGCGCGACCATCTCGTCGAGCTTCTCCTCCATGTAGTGCTCGAGCGCTTCCGCCTTGGCCTCGTGATCCATCAGCGCGACGACGGCCGGACCGCCGAGACTCGCGATGAACGCTCTCCGATCGACTTCCATGCTGCCCTCCTGTTCGGACGACAGCGATGAGACTACGCCGGTCTCCGGGCCGTTTCAACCGGAAAAGCGCGGTAACGCAACCATTTGACGCAGCTGTCGGTCCAAAGCCGTCCGCCGGCGGCCGGTTGCATTTGCCGACAAATCCGGCGCCGATGTCTCTGCGTGGAAGCGCACATGAGCCATGCGGCGCACTCCCGAAAAAAGTGCATCGAGCTGGCCTCGCGTTGTGCCGCCTGAACGCGGGACCTGCGCGCACAAGGGTGGCTTTCTCTCGCGATCTGCGCGATGCGCGGTCTCGTCGAGCTCCGCGCATCCGGCAATCAGTTGACGGCGCTGCCCGACGACCTCGGACGCCTGTCGCGCCTCCGCGAACTGCACATCCGCGACAACCGCCTCCTCGCGCTGCCTGACGCAGCCGCAGAACTGCGTGAACTGCGGCAGATCGACCTGCGCGGCAACC
>DATFWL010000388.1:0-12423 GCA_035259385.1 Vicinamibacterales bacterium
TCCACCATCTCGAGCGCCTGCGCGTGGTGGCCGATCATGCCCTGCATGAACTTGATGTCGGCGCCGGTGTAATCGACCTTCGACAGATCGCTGGCCGCGGCGGCGGAGATCACCTTGCTCGCTTCACCCGGCGCGCCGGGCTGCACGATCGGCGGATTGCCGTTCTGCGCCGGCGGAGCGGCGGGTGCCGTCGCGGGCTTCGTCGCACCGGTCGCGTGGCAGGCGACAGAGGCAGCGAGTATAAAGAAAGTGATAGGGAGACGCGGAAGCTGCGTGATCAAAGCTCTGGCAAGGATAACCAAAGCCTCACTCGTCGCGCAAAGCGATCGCGGGATCGATCCGATCGGTGGCGGTACGACGGACGCGGCGGGCACCGCGACGATCAGCGTGACGCTCATCGACGGCCGTGTCAGGCGAATGCTCGATGCCCTTGCCCTCGACGCCTGATGGAATTCGGCGAGCACCGGTGGGCAGACGTCGATCCGGTAGAACGTCGCGGGTTCTGCACGGCCGTCGGCTCGAGATAATGGAGGAGCATGAACGGATCGTGCCGAGCGAGCGCGTCCGTTTGCGGGCACGTGCCTTGCGTTACATGGCCGTCATGGTGAGCCGTGCATTGCCTGTGACCGTTGGAGCCGCGCTGCTGTCGGCCGCGTGCTGGGCCTGCGGGCCTGCCTTGCCTCCGACGACCGTCCCGGCCCCACCCAGCCCCGAGTACGAGCCGTTCAAGGCCGCGCTGCAGTCGTACGTGGACCAGACCCAGCCATTCCGCAAGGAGGCCGCGCAGGAGGCCGAGAAGATTCCGGGAAAATCGGCGCCGACGCCGGAATCCGAGCAGGCGCTCCGCACGCGGCAGAACGCGCTCGCCGACGCGCTGCGGTCGCAGCTTCGGCCCAACGCCCGGCAGGGCGAAGTCTTCAGCCCGACGGTAGGGGCGCAGATCAAGAAGGACGTGCAGGCGTTGTTCGACTCGCCGCAGCGCGACCTCCTGGTGGACGAACTCGCCGAGCAGAACGACACGCCGCCCAACTCGCCGCAGCCGACGATCAACCAGCGGCTCGTCGCGCCGCGCGTGCCGCCGCGCCTCATCGAAGCCCTTCCGCCGCTGCCGAAGCAACTCGAATACGACTTCGCCGGGCGCGCGCTGGTCCTGCGCGACGTCGACGCGGATGTGGTCGTCGACTACCTGCCTGACGCGCTCCCCGAGCAGACGCCGCAGAAAGGCGTCGGAGAAGCGGCCGCCAGGCCGCAACCGCCCGGCGCGACGTCGCCGCTGCCGATGCCGCAGGTCCGCGGTGGAGCCACTTTCGGGATCATGGGCGACAGCGGATCGGGCGACGAGGCGCAGCAGGCGGTCGCCCAGGCGATGCTCACCTACTTCACGACGGCGCGCCGCTTTCCGTTCGTGATCATGCTCGGCGACAATCTCTACGACGACGACTACACCAACGAGTTCCTCGTCCCGTACAAGCCGCTCCTCGATCACGGAGTCAGGTTCTACGCCGCACTCGGCAACCACGATCGCGACCTGGAGATCCACTTCAAGCCGTTCAACATGGGGGACAAGGATCGCTATTCGTTCGACGAGGGGAATGCGCGCTTCGCGGTGCTGAACAGCAATCATCCCGCCGATCCCGAGCAGATCAAGTGGTTCGACTCCGTCTACACCGCCGCCGGGACGAAGTGGCGGATCGCGTTCTTCCATCATCCACTGTACTCATCGGGTCAGCACGCCAGGGAGTCGCGTGACGTGATTCGGCCGGCGCTCGAAGCAGCGCTCGTTCGCAACAAGGTCAACGTGGTCTTCAGCGGCCACGAGCATTTGTACGAGCGCGTTCAGCCGCAGAGAGGGGTTCAGTATTTCGTCTCGGGCGGCGGCGGGCGCTATCTCTACGACTTCAAGCAGAGCGACTTCGACGAAGTGGGCCTCTCCGAACACCACTTCATGATTGCGGAGATTGCCGGGGATCGGCTGCTGTTCGAGGCGATCTCCCACGCGCAGAAACTGATCGACTGCGGCGTCGTGTTCCGCACGCCGGAAGCTTCCAACGCGAAGCCGGACGACGCGATTCAGAAATGGCTGGCCGAATGCGAGGCGGCGCGCCCGAACGTGCGGACGACAGCAGTAGGTGTGTGTGGGACTGATGGGCCCACAGGGTGGGTAGGGTAGGACCGATGGGTCCCACCCCACGCCGCCCATGGGCCCATCGGTCCTACACACCCCTCAGAACTTCAGCCGCACGGCGAACTGAAACGACCGCGGGTCGCCGACCGCCGTCACCTGCCCGAATGTCGGCGCCGGGCTCGTCGGGAACGTCTCGGCCCCGAAGTTTCCGTTCACGGTCACGACGTTGACGCGATTGGTCAGGTTGAACGCTTCGGCCATCGCCTCGACCTGCAGCGGCCCGGCGACGCGGAACGTGCGGCTGACGCGCGCGTTGAGGCTGAAGAAATCCGGGCCGGTGCCGGCGTTGCGGTCGATGAACGCGCCGTTGACGATCGGACGGCCTGCGGTGCCCTGGATCGTGGTGACGCCTGACATGATGTTGAGCGGCAGCGCCGAGTAGTACTGGAGCATCCCGCTCAGCTGGAAGCCGTGGCCGATCCGCTCCCACGCGGTCCGCGCCGGCGTCAACGGCGAGTTGATCGCGCCGTTCACGACCAGCCGATGCCGCTGATCGTCGTCGGAGCGGCCCCAGTCCTTCGACAGGTCGAACGGATCGATCGGAGCGCTGAAGAAAAACTCCCCGACGTTGTCCATCGCCTTCGAGAGCGTATAGGACACGCGATAGAAGCCCCACGCCGCCGGCCGCTGCACGAACGACGCGTGCAGACCGTGATAGCTCGACCCTGCACGCGGCGAGTACTGGCTGTTGTTGCCGTAGGCCGGATCCGGCCGGCAGCCGTTGTTGGTCCCGGTCGCCACGCAGGACGGCACGTTCTGGTTGACCGCGATGATCAGGGCCACGCCACGCGTGTACTGATATCCCGCGCTCAGCGTGCTTCGCGCGCCCAGCTGCTGCTCGACTTCGACGCTGCCCTGCCGCGAATGGGCGTTCTGCATCGCGCGATCCATCGTCGTCAGGTTCGTCAGTGTCACTGATGCGATCGGCGCGCTGAGAATGGCCGGAAACAGGGGCGCGCCGGCCTGCGTCGGCGACAGGCTGATGCCGTTCTGCTCCAGCTTCGCCAGGTCGCTCGTGTTCCCTGCTGACAGCAGCGCGTTGGCGAGCGCGCGCAGCGGAACGCGATCGTAGAACAGCCCGGCGCTGGCGCGGACCACGGTCCGCCGCGCGTCGGAGGGCGACCAGGCGACGCCGAGCCGCGGCGCCAGGTTGTTCGTGTCCGTGGCGATCGTCTGCAGGAACTGGAGGTCGTATCGCAGTCCGGCATTCACCGTGACGTGCGCTCCGACCTTCCATTCGTCCTGCGCATACACGCCGAGGTTGGGGTTCGCCTGCGCGATCGCAGCCGTGCCGAACGTCTGCGTGAACCCATTGGTGTTGTAGACGCCGCCGAGGAAGTTCGCGAGCGACGAGAACGTGTAGGCGCCGCGGACTGATCGCGGATAGGTGATCGTGTCGTCGTTGTACAGGATGTCGATGCCCGCCCGCAGCGCGTGCGTGCCCGCCTGATGCGAGAGGTTGTCGACCAGCTCGTACAGCCTGTTGACCCGGCGCGTCGGACTGGCCGAGAGCGTGCCAAACGACGCGACACCGGCGATGTTGACGGCCGGACCAACCGGATCGGTCGGCGGCGCTTTCAAGTCGCTGAAGGCGACCTGCGCCCGCGTCTCGTTGACCGTGCGCGCGGACAGGCTGATCGTGTTGCTGAAGGCAACCGCCTGATCGATGTTGTCGAGGCCGGCTGACGCCGTCGGGGCGCTCAGTCCGCCCGAGCCGCGCGAGTTGGTGGATGCGACGTCGTAGAAGGCGTAGCGCACGCTCAGCTGATCGCTGCCGTTCACCTGATGATCGACCTTGCCGAACACGTTGGTGGTGTCGACCGGATTCGGGTAGGGACCTGTCGCAATCGGCGACCCCGGATAGCCGACGGCGGCAAGCCGCGTGTTGATCGCCGCGACGCTGGCCGGCAGGATCGTGACGAGCCCGGTCTGGTCGAGCCGCCGCTGCTCGACGTTCGCGAAGTAGAAGGTCCGGTTCCGCGCGATCGGCCCGCCGAACGCTCCGCCGTACTGATTCTGGTGCATCGGCAGCGCTGTGCCCGTCAGCGCGTTCGGCGCGTTGAACGCGTCGTCGCGGACGTATCCGTAGAGCTCGCCGTGCGGCGAATTGGTGCCGCTCTTCGTGACGACGTTGATGTAGCCGCCGAGCGCGCGCCCGAGCTCCGCCTGTCCGCCCGATGTCACGACCTGGAACTGATCGACCGCGTCGACGCCGTATGGAATGCCGCTCAGCCCCGCAGCGTCGTCGTTCGCCGACAGCCCGTCGACGATGAAATTGTTCGAGAAGTTGCGCTGCGACCCGATCGACAGGCCTGCTCCCGGCACCGCCGACGTTTCCGCGAACAGCTGTGTGCTGGCGACGTTGGTCGGCGACACGCCCGGCACGAGGAGCGCAAGATCGAGGAAGTTGCGGCCGTTCATCGGCAGCATGTCCACCTCGCGCTCGGAAACCGTGCCGGCGATCTGGCTGCGCGACGCCTCGAGGATGGCCGCTTCGGCGGTGACGGTGACGCTCGCGTCAAGGCCGGCGACAGTGAGCGTCAGCGGCACGTCGAAGGCGGCGCCGACGGTGAGCGTCAGCCGCCGCGCCGCATCCTTGAATCCGTCGAGGTGCACGCGCACTTCGTACGGACCGACCTTGAGGTACGGGAAGCGGAAGCGGCCGTCGAGATCCGACGTCGTCCCGGCAACCACGTTGGTCTCGAGCTGCCGCGCCGTGACGGCTGCGCCCGGCACCATCGCGCCCTGCGGGTCGGTGACCCTGCCGCTCACGCTCGCGGAGTTGATCGTCTCCTGCGCCGAGGCGACACTGGCCCAGCGCGCCAGACACAGAGCCACCGCGAACCCGACGGCGACTGAACGTTGTAGCACCCCGGCCGCAATGCACGTGATTGCCGGCCGCAGCGGCGGCAACCAGAAGACGAATCGCATAAACGGACCTCCAAAGCGGGATTTGGGACCGCGCCTTGCCCACATGACGCGTGAACGAGTTCCGCGGCGAGTTCAGAGAAACCCCGCGGCGCAGGTGTCAGCCCGGATGCGCTCCGAAGCTGCGCGTCAGGTCGCGACGACGACGCTGGACCGGGCCAGCAGGCGCCCGGCATGTGAGAGGTGCTTATGCGCGAGGAGGCGGCGATTCGGGACGGTACGCGCGGGCGATAGCGGAGGGCGCGATGGTGGGCACCGGATCACTAACTGCGAAAGCCTTTACGGCGACCGTCGCGTCCGGCAGGAGACCGACGATGCCGGCCAGGGCAACGAGACCAGCGTCCGCGCGGCCGCACGCGTCGCGCATCTTGCATGTCCGTTCGCCCTCACGCTTGTGATGCATCGGACAGACCTGGCCGGGCAGGAGTCCTGGACAACAGACTTCGTCGTCGTCCGTCATGGGAACGGCCCGGCAGCAAAACGAGAGCGGCGCGGCCGCAACGCCGGCAAGCTGGCAGGCCAGCCAGATGCAGACGACCCACGACAGACGCCGGCGGACGAAAGCCATGACGCGCACGGTCAGCTTAACACGCCGATCGTCGGTATGATGGCGAGACAATCACGAGAAGCTGTGCGCCGCTGCCCGACCCAATGCATTGTCGTCCTGGTCGCTGTCCTGGCGACTTTTCTGCCGGTCCCCGCCGATGCGCAGGACGCCGACCCCTCGGCGCCGCCCGAGCACCATCACGCGATGGCGGGCACGTCTGCGTGGACCTGGTCGACGGATGCGAACGTGATCGCCGGCTACAACTATCAGGATCGGAAGTTTGCCGATTTCTGGGCGTGGGAGTCGCAGAACTGGTTCATGGGAATGGGCGAGCGGCCGCTCGGTGCCGGCAGGCTGGCGCTCAACGGCATGATTTCGCTCGAGCCGTGGACAATCGGCTATCTCGTCTACGCACATGGACTCGACGGGCCGGAACGCATCTACGCCTTCGACAGCAACGGTCGGCAGCAGCCGATCGGTGCCTCGCCGCAGGTATTCCAGACCGGCGAGAGTTACCTCGGCGCTCCCCTCATCAACTATCAGCATCCGCACGACCTCTTCATGGGACTCGGCGCGACGTACCATTTCACGGCCGGCCGGCTCACCTACGCGGCGGAAGCCGGCATCGTCGGGGCGCCGGCGCTCGGGCCGACCGTGTACATGCATCGCGAATCGGCGCGTGACAACCCGTCGACGCCGCTCACGCACCACTATCTCGATTCGACCCACGTCTCGTACGGCGTGCTCACGGGCGGCGTGCAAGCGGGGCCGATGTTGTTCGAAGCGTCGACGTTCCGCGGCGAAGAGCCGGATGACAACCGGCTGAACATCGAGGCGCCGAAGCTCGACTCGTGGTCGGCGCGCGCCACGTGGCGCCGCGGTCCGTGGGACGCGCAGTTCTCCGGCGGCCGTCTCCACGTGCCGGAATGGTTCGAGCCGACCGACGTGACGCGCCTCACGGCGTCGATCGGATTCAACGGTGCCGTCGGCCGCCGGCCGCTCGCCGTGACCGCCGCCTGGGGACAGAACAGCGAGCTCAACTTCGCGCTGAACGGCTATCTCCTCGAGTGGGACGTCCGGCTGTCACCAGCCAACGTCCTGTACGGCCGCGGTGAATCGGTGCTCAAGGAGATCTTCGGCCTCGGCGTGCATCCTGCCGGTCTGCTGAACCACCCGCGAAACTTTTCGAATATCAATGCGCTGACCGTCGGCTACATCCGCGATCTGGCCGTCTTCGGATCGTCCCTCGGCATCGGCGCCGACATCACGGTCTACGACACGTCGCAGGATCTCGTCGCCTACTACGGGTCGCCGCACTCGTATCACGTCTTCCTGCGCTGGCGTCCGAACCGGGCGCTCCCCGCGCACGTGCACTGACGCTCACGCACACAACGGAAGGCAACCGCCGAGTTCGGTTGCTTTTCCCCAGGCTACAATCGGCAGATGTCGATCGTTGCGCTGTCCGAGCTGCTCGGAGCCGCAGTGCGCGACGCCTCGGGCGCCGTGCGCGGCCGGGTGCGCGAGATCGCAGTTGCGCCGCAGGACCATCCGACGCGCATCGCCTTCATCATCGTCAAGACCGCTGAAGGCGAGCGGATGCTGCCGCACGACGAGATCAGGAGCGCCGGCGCGGCGGTGCGCGCGACCACGGACGCCGGGCGGTGGGATCGCTTTTCGCCGACCGACGGCGTCCTCCTGCTGAAGCGCGACCTCCTCGATCAGCAGATCATCGACATCCACGGCCGCAAGGTGGTCCGCGTCAACGACGTCGAGCTCGAATCGACGCCGGTCAACAGCCACCTGCTGCTCAACGTCGTCTCAGTGGACGTCGGCGCCCGCGGCGCAATCCGCCGGCTCTCGAAGGGGCTGGTCCCGTCGTTCACCCTGCGGGCACTGCTCGAAAAGATCCCGCCGCGCGTGATCCCATGGCAGTTCGTCGATCTGCTCGAGACCGATCCGGCGCGCCGCGTCAAGCTGAAGATCGCCTACAAGGGTCTGGCGCAGCTCCATCCCGCCGACATCGCCGACATCGTCGAGGACCTCCCGCCCGCGGAACGCGAAGCGGTGTTCGAAACGATCGACGAGGAGGTGGCCGCAGAGACGCTCGAAGAGCTCGATCCCGACGTCCAGGTGGCGATCGTCGAGTCGCTCGACAAGGATCGCGCCGCCGACATCGTCGAGGAGATGGATCCGGATGCCGCCGCCGATCTGCTCGGCGATCTGCCGGAGGAGCAGTCGGCGGAGATCCTCAAGGAAATGGCGCCCGAGGAGCGGCAGGAAGTCACGCAGCTCCTCGAGTTCGGCGAGTACACCGCCGCCGGACGGATGACGACCGAGTTCATCGCGGTCGTCGAGACGGCCGTGGTCGAGGACGCGATCGACGCGCTGAAAGGGTTCGAAGGCAGCCGCGAGGCGGTCGCGACGATCTACCTCACCGGGCCCGGCAGCAAGCTCGTCGGCGCGGTGCCGCTGCTGAAGATCGCGGTGTCATCGCCGGCGACGCTGTTGTCCGACCTGAGCGAGCCGTTCGTCGCCTGCGTGCCCGACACACCGCAGGACGAGGTGGCGGCGCTGTTCGACAAGTACAACCTGCTGACGCTCGCGGTCGTGGACGAGCACGGGCGCATCTCCGGCATCATCACCGCGGACGACGTGATTGCCATGCTGCGGCATCGCAACTGAGCGATGGAGGCGCTGAAGGCCTGGCGAGTCCGGCTGGCGCTGGTCCTCGCCGTCGTCGGTCCCGGGTTCATCACCGCGAACGTCGACAACGACGCCGGCGGCATCGCCACCTACTCGGTGGCCGGGGCGCAGTTCGGTTACACGCTCCTCTGGACGATGATCCCGATCACGATCGCGCTGGTGATCGTGCAGGAGATGTCGTCGCGGATGGGCGCGGTCACCGGCAAGGGGCTGAGCGATCTCATCCGCGAGGAGTTCGGCCTGCGCGCGACGTTCCTGCTGATGATCGCGCTGTTCGTGACGAACTTCTTCAACATCGTCAGCGAGTTCGCCGGCGTCGCCAGCAGCTTCGAGCTGTTCGGCGTCTCGAAGTACATCGTCGTGCCGCTGGCGGCGGCGGTGGTGTGGGGAATCGTGGTCCACGGCACCTACAGCACCGTGGAAAAGGTGTTCCTGTCGGCGTCCGCGTTCTACGTCGCGTACATCCTGTCAGGCATCCTCGCGCGTCCCGACTGGAAGGCGGCGGCGCTGTCGACGGTGACGCGGCCGGAGAGCGCCGGCTTCCGCAATTACGGCTACCTGTCGATGATCATCGGCCTGGCCGGGACGACGATCGCGCCGTGGATGCAGTTCTACCTGCAGGCGTCGATCGTGGAGAAGGGCGTGACGGCGCGGCAGTACCGGGCGTCGCGGCTGGACGTCGTGATCGGCTGTCTGTTCGCGGCGATCGTCGCCTGGTTCATCGTCGTCGCATGCGCGGCGACGCTGCACTCGATCGGCAAGTACAACATCGAGTCTGGCGCCGATGCCGCGCAGGCGCTGCGCCCGCTGGCCGGCGAGTATGCCTACCTCCTGTTCGCCGCCGGGCTGTTCAACGCGTCGCTCTTCGCCGCGTCGATCCTGCCGATCTCGACGGCCTACGCCGTCTGCGAGGGGCTCGGCCTCGAATCGGGGCTCGACAAGCGTTTCGAAGAGGCGCCGGCGTTCTACTGGCTCTACACGCTGCTGATCGTCTTCGGCGCCGGCGTGATCCTGGTCCCGCGCTTCCCGCTGTTCCGCGTGATGGTGCTGTCACAGGTCGCGAACGGCGTGCTGCTGCCGTTCGTGCTGATCTTCGTGCTGCTGCTCGTCAACGACCGGGAGTTGATGGGCAGCTACACCAATTCGCGATGGTACAACGTCGTCTCGTGGTTCACCGTCGGCGTGATGATCGCCCTGACGATCGCGATGGTCATCGCGCAGGCGCGCGGGTGAGTCAGAGCGGGCCGGCCAGTCCACGCGCCTCAGAACGACGTCGTCAGCCCGACCCGAATGGCGCGCGGCGACCCTGGCGAGATGTTGGTGTTGTTGTCGGCGTTGGCGTAGTAACGCCGGTCGAACAGGTTCTCCGCATTGACCTGAAGCCGCGTGCCGTGCGCGAGCGGGACGTAGACGGCTGCGTCGACCCGCGTGTAGCCCGGCAGCGTGACCGTGTTGTCGATCGCCGCGAACATATCGGAGCGGTAGACGACGCCCAGGCCGGCGCCGACCCGAGGGTGCACCTGGACCAGATTCCACAGCGAGAAAGTGTTGTGGGGCACTTGCGCGACGTGCGCGCCGGCGGCCGCCGCGGTGGTTGCGCTGGTGACGAACGCGTCCTGGTAGGCGTATCCGCCGGTGACGCTCCACAGGCGCGACAGCGCGCCGTTGATGCCGAGCTCGTATCCGTTGGTCCGCTGACTGCCGGTCTGCACGATGCGAGTCGGATCGTTCGGATCCGTGGCGCGGGTGTTGGTACGATCCAGCCGGTAGACCGCGGTGGTGAGCGACAGGCCACGACGCGCGTCCCACTTCACGCCAACTTCGTAGTTGTTGAATTTCTCCGGCTTGATCTGCTGCGTGACGACGGTCAGCGACGAGAACTGATCGCCGGAGCTGGGCAGGTAGGACACGCTGTAGCTGCTGTAGATCGACAGCGGCTCGATCGGCTTCACGATGACGCCCGCGCGCGGCGATACCAGATTGTCGGGCCGCTCGAGCGTGTCGCCGTTGCGGTTGTTGTGATACTGCAGGTCGAAGCGGTCGAATCGCAGCCCGCCGACCAGCTGCAGGTGGCGAGACACCGCCACCTGGTCCTGCGCGTAGGCGGCCGCGACGCGGGTCCTCAGATGGTTGTCGGCGTCGGTCGCGTTCTGACGGAAGGTCACCGGCAGGACCACCGTCGGATGGTCGTACGGCACCTGCACCGACGTGGCGGTCGGACCGAAGAAGCCGGTCTGCCGGAAGTTGTCGGTGAACTGGCGGCCGATCTCACCGCCGACGAGCAGCGTGTGCTCCAGACGGCCGGTGGCGGCCCGCGCGGTGAGATCGGTCTGATTGAACACGTTGGTGCGATTCGAGGCGTTGTTGTAGGCGCTGAGCGCCACCAGCGTCTGCGACGGGTTCACCGCGCCCGGGACGAAGTTCTGATAGAAGCGGTCGTAGTTGCCGACGAGCGTCTGGTTGCGCAGCACGACGCGATCGAGAAAGCGGTGCTCCACCGTCGCCGCCCCGATGTTCACGCGCGAGTGGACGTGGCTGTCCGCGGGATTGCCGAAGTAGGTCGCGATGTCCACGTCGGCGGGCAGCCCTGCGAACGACGGGATGCCGCGATCGGCGACGCGCGTGTCGTGCAGGTACTCGTAGCGGAGCGTGACCTTCGTGCGCGTGCCCGGCACGATCGTCACCGTCGGCGTGACGCCGTAGCGATTGAGATCGACCGCATCGCGAAAGCTGCCGGCGTGCTCGAACATCCCGTCGAACCGCAGCGCGACTGCATCGTTCAACGGCTGGTCGAGATCGGCGGTGACCCGGCCGTTGCCGAACATGCCGCCCTGCACGGTGACCTCGCGAAGCGGTGAGAAGCCGGCGTCCCTGGTGACACGGTTGATGACGCCGCCGGCGCCGCCACGCCCGAAGATCAGCGCGTTCGGCCCCTTGAGCGCTTCGATGCGATCGAGGTTGTAGACGTCGCGGTAGTACTGCATGTCGTCGCGGACGCCGTTGACGAAGAAATCGGCCGAGGAGCTGTTGCCACGGATGATGAGCTGATCGCGGTTGTTCTCCCCCTGATGCGAGGCGATGCCCGGCACGTACTCGACGACCTGACCGATGCTGGTCATCAGCTGGTTGCGCATCATCGCCTGGGGCACGATGGTCACCGACTGCGGCACGTCGCGCAGCGGCGTCGCGGTCTTGGTGGCGGTCGTCGTCTCCACCGCGGACAGCGCGGCCGAGACGCTCACCGCTTCCTGGACGCCGGCGATCTGCAGCACCACCTGCCGCGATTCGCGACCGCCGTCCGCGGCATCGACCGACAGGACTCTCGGGGCAAAGCCTTCGAACGCGATCGTCACGGCGCAGCGGCCGGGCGAGAGCGCGAGCGAGAACTCGCCGCGCGCGTCGGTCGTCGCCGCGGGAACGACGGCGCCGCTGCAGGCCGCGGTCACGGCTGCGCCGGCAAGGGGGGCGCCCATCGGATCGACGACCCGTCCGGCGAAGACGAAGGGGGCGAGGTCGGCGAGGGACAGGACGAGAGCGACGGCGGCGAGCATCGGATCCTCCAGGGTCTCCGCTGGAACAATACTGAGACTCAGTATCAGTTTGTGGAGCCCAGAAATATCAGGACCAATGCCGACCTGTCAAGTCGGATATACGACCCGACCGGTGCCTCCCGCGACCTCCGCGCTGCGTTCGACTGTTTGGTGCAGTGTCGGCCCGGTTTGACGGGCCTGCGCCGGGGAGTGTGGGACCGATGGGCCCATGGGGTGGGTTGGGAGGGCTCGCCGCCAGCGCCCCCCTCGGTCCAACCCCACCCACCCTATGGGCCTACCCACCCAACACTCACTACTGATTCAGGTCCACCCAGACGCTCTTCACCTGCGTGTAGTGCTCCAGCGCATGCATGCTCATCTCGCGGCCGAAGCCACTCTGCTTGTAACCGCCGAACGGGGCCGCGGTGTCGTAGATGTTGTAGGTGTTGATCCACACCGTGCCCGCCTGGAGCCGGCGCGCGACATGGTGCGCCTTCTTGATGTCCTTCGTCCACACGGCCGCTGCGAGT
>DATFWL010000389.1:0-19180 GCA_035259385.1 Vicinamibacterales bacterium
TCATCACCAACGTTTGCTGGTCCGGCATCCCTTTGAGGTCGCCGATATAGTGGCGCAGCCGCTTCACTTCGGCGTCGATCAGGGCCAGCAACTGCTCGACATCGGCCTGGACGGCGTTGTCGCCTTCAGTCAGGCGCCTCACGATCGACTGCAGGCCGAGCTGAAGGCCGACGTATGGCTGAATGACGATGTCGTGGATGCTGCGTGCGATTCGCTTCCGCTCGTTCCCGGCTGCATCCGAAGCCAGACGATCGATCAGACGTACGTTTTCGGTCACCTGGAAGGTGGCCTGCACCGCGTGCATCAGGAAGTCGAGGTCGGAAATGTCGAACGTCCCCGCCCGGCCGCTTACATAGAGTCGCCCGACGGCTTCGTGATGATACCGGCACGGTACTGAGGCCACAGCGCCGGCGTCGAGCGCCGACACCGTCACGCGCGCCGCCTCTGGCAGCGCGCGGCTCGTCTGATTGGTGACGACGTCACGAACGTAGACGCGGGAACCCCGCCTGGACCAGACACGCCTGCGCTCGACGAGCATGGCGAGACTGTACGGCGGCGCCAGCAGTACTGCGGCCATTTCGCTCGAGCAGGAATCGGTGTGCGACCGGTACGTGTCGCCGCGCCGTGCCTGAACGAGCCGGTAGCCGCGGTCGGCGCCGTCTGCGAGCGCCAGCACACACTCATCCGCGTCGTAAAAGTCCCGCAGCTTCTCCAACGCTGACCAAATCGTTTGGTAGACCCCGAATCGCGGATTGCTGAGAACTGTGACGTCCTTGAGCAGCGCGATGCGACGGCGCAACTGGTTTTCGAGACCGCCCCAATACGCGATCATGTAACCGAGCACCAGCAGGGACACCGGGCGTAGGAGGAAACGATTCAATTCGAAGTCGCTTCGCGGCGCCACCGCGTACCCGACCGACGTGAACAGAGCCGCCGAGACCGCCGTGACTCGAAGGCCCTCGGCGGCGCCGCGCCGGAAGGACGCGACGAGGATGTCGAAGAAGTAGAAAACGAAGAACAGGCTGTTCGACCCACCGCTCGACGACACGAGCACCGTGTGCCACGCCACGTCGATCCAGTGTGCGGCGCCTTTCGGCGACATCCAGCGACGTGCGACGGCCAGGTACACGCCGGCGCTGTACAGCGTGTACAACGTGAGCGTCGCAGACGTGAACGACCGATGAGTGGATTCGGAGGGGTCGATGAAGAGGATGAGCAGCGCGACAGACGACAGGATCAGTCGCAGGAACGGCACGCCGTGTCGATTCATCGCGTCTCCAGCGACAGCCACCGCATTGGCTTCAACTGGGCATGTGCGCGGAGCTCCAAGCGTGCGAGCTTGGTCTTTGATCCTTGTCGCCTCGCTGTCGGTCATCGGTGCGACGTTCGTACCGAGAGGGTCTATAGAAGTCAATACTGAACTCTTGAGTCCTTTATGGACCTGTCAATAACTCTACATTATTACCCTTTCGTTTTTACGATTTAATTAGCGGCTGAAGGCGAACAATCAGCGAATGCCTATTTTTTTTCGCGTTCGACGCAGCTGTGTCCGCGAACAGTCTGCACGTTGACGGCGAGTTCTCGTCGCTTCGGCGGCCCCCCGCTGTCATGTCGGCCGGACGCCATGTGTTTCAAGTACTCGAGGGGACGACACCATCGCCACGGATGTCGGCGCCCTCGCTCGACGGCCCGTGGGTGGCTCCGCAAGGATTCGGCATCCGCACACCTGTGCGGGTTCAAATTCCGGGCGTGCAGCGGGCGATACGTGCGGACTGTGGAGGGGGCGACGTCGTCGGCTACTCGCCAATCAATCTCAGCACGTCCTTACACCTCTGGAAGCGCGCCCACCAGATCGCGTTGTTCCCGGCGCCATCGCGCTTCAAGCGAAGCCCGTGCGCGAGCAGCGCACGCACCGTTTCGACGCGGCAGCCGCCGAACATCGGGCGGTCCGGTCCGTGGATCGTGCCGGCCGAGACCGCACGAGACAGCGGCGTGACTCCGCTTTCGCCTTCGACGGCAGGGTCTGCCCCGTGGGCGAGCAGCAAGTTGACGAAGGTGGGATCGGTATCGCCCGCCGCCAGCAGCAGCGGCGCCGGAGCGTTCGGGCCGGCGGTGCGATTCGGATCGGCGCCGCGATCCAGGAGAAGCCGGACCGCGCCAGACTGCCGCGCGAGGATCGCGTGCTGCAGCGGGGTCGCGTCCCAGTCGTCTCCCGTGGGTCCGGGCAGGTTCACGTCGGCGCCGGAGTCGAGGAGGAGTTCGATCGCGTCGAGTGAACCACTCCGCGCCGCCTGGATCAGCGGGGAGTTGGGCGTCTGCTCGTCGCAGGCGCCGGCCACGAGCAGCGCCGCGCCGAGCCCAAGCAGAAGTATGAAACGGAGCATGACGGCGTGCGGAGGCATCATACACAGAGACCTTTGTCTTGTAAAGCTATCGGCATGGCGGTTCCCCTTGAAAACGAAATCACTGGGACAACGACCCTGCCCAGCTGCGTCCACGGAGAGCCCGACGATTCCCTCCTTTTGACAATCGTAAGGAACGTCGTCTATGCTTCTTTCGTCTGTCGAAGGGAGAGGAGTGGCGACCGAACGAGGCGACCTGTTGCAGGGGACGCTCGACATGCTGGTGCTCAAAGCCCTGCAGCTCGAGCCGATGCACGGATGGCGGATCACCGAGCGCATCGAGCAGTGGTCCGAGAGCGTCTTGCAACTGGGACAGGGCACGCTCTATCCGGCTCTCTATCGGCTCGAGCGCCAAGGTCTCATCGAGTCTGAGTGGAACGTCACCGAGAACAACCGACGCGCCCGCTACTACTCCTTGACTCGCGTCGGCCGGCGCCAACTCAACGACGAGCTGGCGCAATGGCGTCGCATGTCACGCGCCGTCAACCTGGTCCTCGAAGCAACACTCAAATCGGCGCGACCATGAAATGGATCACTGCGGCGTGGCAATGGGCGTGCTCGATGGCTCGGAGGCGCGCCCTTGAGGCTCGCCTCGATGACGAGATCCGTTTCCACATCGATCAGCAGCTAGCGAAGAATCTCCGCGCGGGCATGACACCCGAGGAAGCGCGGTGTCACGCACTCCTCGTCTTTGGGGGCGTCGAGCGCGCCAAGGAACGCACGCAAGAAGAAATTCGGCCTGCGCTTCTCGACGATTCACTCCGCGATGTTCGCCACGGCTACCGCATACTGCGCCAGGCGCCGGTCTTCTCCGGAACCGCCGTCATCATGCTCGCACTCGGAATCGGAGCGAGCACCACCCTGTTCAGCATTATTAACGCGGTGCTCTTGCGGCCGTTGCCGTATCCCGACCCGGATCGCCTCGTTTGGGTCGGCGAGACACGCGCCGACCTGCCGTTCTCCTCCGCCGCTCCTGGCGCGCTCGCCTATCAGAATTTCGACGACTGGCGCGCGAAACAGACCGTATTCGACAGCGTCGGTGCTTACCAGCCGTCGGGCGGCAGCCCTGGCAACTTTCTGATCGGCGGCGAGCCGCTGCGAATGGAAATCCAGCGCATGTCGGCCGATGCGTTCGCGGCGCTCAGGATCGCCCCGATTGTCGGCCGCGTGTTCAACAATGATGAGGATCGACGGGGCGGCAACCCCTCGGTCGTTCTCAGCTATCGCGCGTGGCAGGACCGTTTTGGTGGACAGCCGATCGTCGGCCAACCGGTCACGATGAACGGCGTTGTTCACACGATTGTCGGCGTCATGCCGCCTGGATTCAGCTTTCCGTACAAGGACATCGAGGCGTGGCTGCCATTGGGATCGATTCCGGCGCCGCCACGGGTTGTGCACGATCTGGCCGGCGTCGCGCGGCTGAAATCTGGGGCCACGATCGATCACGCTCGCGCGGAGTTCGCGACGATCGTCAACGGGCTGGCAGAGGCCTATCCAGACGCGAACAAAGGTTGGAGAGGGCGCGTCGAGCCGATGGTGAACGTGGTGGTCGGCGACGTCGGCCAGCGCCTGTGGCTCTTGTTTGGAGCCGTGACCATTGTCTTGCTGATCGCGTGCGCGAACGTCGCGAATCTCCTGCTCGCGCGCGCCTCGGCGCGGCAGCCGGAGATCGCGCTACGTGCCGCGCTTGGCGCAAGCCGCAGCCGGATCGTCCGGCAGTTGTTGATCGAGAGCCTGCTGTTGTCGCTCATCGGCGCTGGACTCGGGTTGTTGCTCACGAAAGCGAGCCTGACCGCATTTCTCGCGTTTGCGGGGAACACGATTCCGCGCGCACATGAAGTTCGCCTCAATGGTGCCGTGGTCACGTTCGCCGTGGGGCTCGCTGCATGCACCGGCGTCGCGTTCGGCCTCGCACCAGCCTGGATGATCCGTGCGACGACGATGCCGCATTTGTTGCGTGCGGCGAGCGGCCGGAGCTCCGATAGAAACGGACATCTAGGCCAAGCGCTCATCGTCGCTGAAGTGGCGCTGACGCTCGTGCTCCTCATGGCGGCCGGCCTGCTGCTCCGCAGCTTCCAGCGCCTTCAGTCGGTCGATCAAGGCTTCAACACTGAACATGTCGTGAGCTTTGACCTCACGATACCAGGCGTGAAGTACCGAACCCGCGACCTTCAGAGTCGTTTCTTCGACGGCTTGGTCGACAAGCTGCGAGCCCTGCCAGGCGTGGAAGACGTCGGATTCACTTCTCGACTTCCGTTGAAGCAGAAGACTGGCCAGGTGGTGTCGTACTCCGTCGAGGGGCGGCCGACACAGGCGGACAGGCCGCTGGACTCGATGGACGCGCTGATCGCCAGCCCCGGATATTTCCGGGCGATGGGGATTCAACTGCTGCGCGGCCGATTGTTCACGGAACAAGACGGGCCCGGAGTGGCCGCGGTCGTCGTTGTGGACGACGAGCTCGCGAAGCGAACCTGGCCGGATGCGGACCCGATCGGGCGTCACATTCGAGTGGAAGCAGGTCCGAACTTCAGCATTCCGTTGACGGTGATTGGCGTCGTGGCGCGCGTGAAATTGGGGTCGCTGCACGACCGGGGCGGTCTTGCTCAGGCCTATCTACCGGCCAAGCAGGTCGGCGGCATAACCGGATCCGTCGTGTTGAAGAGCCGACTCGCGCCAGCGGCGTTGACTGCGGCCATTCGCGCACAGGTACGCGGCGTGGACGCTGCACAGCCGGTTCAAGATCTGCGCACGATTCAGGACATTCGTGATGACTCGCTCGCGTCCGATCGACTCAACGTGAACCTGCTCGGAGTTTTCGCCGGCGTTGCGCTCGCGTTGTCCGTTGGCGGTCTCTACGGCGTCCTCGCATATTCGGTCGCGCGACGACAACGCGAAATCGGCGTTCGAACGGCGTTAGGTGCGCAAGCGAGCGATGTGCTGCGACTCGTCGTGGGCGATGGTCTGCGACTCGCGGTTGCGGGGATTCTTCTGGGGATCGTGGGCTCGTTCTGGTCCATGCGCTGGTTGTCGAACCTCTTGTTCGAAACGAGGCCGTTCGATCTCGCGACCGTATCCGCAGTGTCCCTGCTGATGCTCGCGGTTGCCCTCGCCGCCTGTTGGATCCCTGCGGTCAATGCAGTGAGACTCGACCTGTTACGTGTGCTGCGCGATCAATAAACCGAACCACGATGGCTGTCGTCGAGTCTGACCAGGGCCGGGATCCGTATCTCGTTGCGTCCGTGGTCCGGTGTTGTCGAGTGCTGCGAGCGTTTCGGACGAAACACGATGCCCTGCCGCTGCGGACGATCGTCGAGCGAACGGGTCTGTCCAAGTCTCTTGTTTTTCGACTGCTGCCAGCGCGGTGACCTGACGCGGCCGTGCAGCGCATCGCGGCGAGCGTCGTTCTCGTCCTGATCTCGGTGACGACGAGCGGACCGTGTGCTGAAAACGTCATAGGCGTTTTAAGCGGTTGAACTTGCCGGAATTGACCGATAGGCTCTATTCGCGAGGATCGGTCGTGTACGCGAGACAAGAGAGCCAGAGGCCATGACATATGAAGAGGCGGGATCTGTTGCGCAGCTTGGGTGCGGTCGGTGCGGTGACCGCCGTCCGTTCCCTGGACGTGGCGGCGGCCGGTGGACAGTCGTTCCCTTCTGTGTCGGGCGGCTCGACCACTGACAGTCTCGCCAGCCGGCTCGCCGCGTCGATACAGAAGCACAAGGTGCCAGGTGCGAGCGCTGCGGTGTACCGCAGCGGCCAGTGGGACATCGCAGCCGCTGGTGTAACCAATGTCACCACTGGCGTGGAGGTGACTCCGGAGACAGTGATGCACATCGGCTCCATCACCAAAGTGCTGAATGCGACGCTGGTGATGCAGTTGGTCGATGAAGCGCGCATTGAGCTGACGGCGCCCGTCAAGCAATATCTCACTGACTTCAGCGTCGCGGATCGCGATGCGACGGAACTGATCACTGTCGAGATGCTCCTGAACCACACCTGCGGCATCGATGGGGAGTACTTTTCTGACGCGGGCCCTGACGCAGAGCGAATTGAAGACGTCATCCCTCGGATCGAGCGACAGGGCCAGATTCACGCGCCGGGCGCCGAGGCCTCATACTGCAACTCTGGTGCGGTATTGGCGGGCTATCTCGCTCAGCGCCTTCTCGGAAAGAGTTGGTACACCCTCGTCGAGGAACGGATCTTCAAGCCACTCGAGCTAACGCACTCAGTGGTGCAGCCGGCGCACGCGTTGCTTCACCGCGCCAGTGTCGGCCATTTTCTCAACAAGGACGGGAGTAACACCCGAACCTCGTTCGCGTTTCTGAATCGGAGCTTCGCGCCAGCTGGCGCGACGGCCATGCTCGCGGCGAAAGACCTCGCGACCTTCGCGCTGGCTCACATGAATGATGGCGTTGCGCCGAACGGACATCGTCTCTTGTCCGCACCCAGCGCTCGCCGAATGCGGCGGCAGATGGCGGCGTGGCGGGGCGTTGGTGGCGGGGGCGTCGGGCTTGGCTGGATGACGATGGACAAGGGCATCGTCGGCCATGACGGTGGCGGGCCGGGCATCATGTCGTGGCTCTATGCCGATCCGGCCGCGCAGACCGTCGCCGCTGTCCTCACGAATGCGGCGCACGGCGTGCGTGTGCTGAACGAAATCACCGCGCCGTTGTACAACGCCGCTGGTGCGAAGCCGTTCGTAGCCGAGGCTGACGATCTCGCCGCGCTGGCCACGGATGCTCCGGTCGATCCGCACCCGTACGTCGGCGAATATGAGTCTGTCGCCTTGGCGTTTCGGGTGATCGCGCATGAGGAGGGTATCGCGCTCCGGGTGCGCCCGAAGCTGCTCTTCTACGACGGCGACACACTGGAGGAGTCGCCGCCGGTTCCGCTACGCCCGATCCGCGACGGCCACTTCAGCAGTCGACAGGGCTTCGTCACGTTCCTCAATCCAGGCGGCGACGGCCGAATGCAACACCTAGTCTCTCGCCGACGCCTGCACAAACGGAGCGCGTGACGGGATCTCGAACTGGAACCAGATGACTGCGACGACTGAATCAAGGCGGCGACTTCGCGATCCGCATCAAGCAGTGGCCGTCGACGCAGTTGTTGGACTTCGTGTCGACGCCGGCGGCGACAAGCTGCTTGATAGTGCAGCGTCACCCCGGGCACTCTTGCGCTCGCCATTGTGATCGCATGCCCGCCTTCACCGTAGGCACGCCGCAGGATCTCACTTACGAGCGTGTTGACGGCGATTGCGTTCCAATCCAACACAATGTCAGCGTTCGCCAGCGTTGGAATCAACGACACGACGGCAATGACAACGGCAGTACGGATTCGCTGCATGCGGTCCTCCAGGTTGGGCTATGCATAGCGCAACCGCGCGCCCGGTCCTCGCAAGCACACGCCCGGTCCTCAGGGCGTTACCTGCTCAATGCGGGAAACCGGGCGAACAGGGGTAAGCCCGTGACCCAGCCGAGAGTGACGCAGCCGTTCCGCAGGTGGGCAAGCGGCGACGAGGCCACATGGGAAGAGTTAGTGCCGCTGGTCGAAGCGGACTTGCACCAGCTCGCGCAACTGTGGCTGCTGCGGGCGCTCGACGGCGAGGCAGGCGCTCGCGATGTCGCGGGCAAGGAATCGGCGTGACCAAGGATGACAGCTGGCGCCGCGTCGAAGAGATCTTCCAGGCCGCTCTCGATCGCCAGCCACGAGACCGTCCGTCGTTCGTCGCGATTGCCTGCGGTGACGACGAGCAACTGCAACGCGACGTTGAAACGCTCCTGGCCCAGACAGAGGATGCCGATCGGTTTCTCGAAGACCCCCTTGGACGCTGTCGTCGCGTCCGTCGTCGGAGATCCGGCTGCGGCGCTGCTGGGTCGACGAGTCGGCCGATACGCCATCGAGTCGTGGCTGGGCGCCGGCGGAATGCGCGACCGTGTATCGCGCACGCGACACCGAGCTGGCACGCGACGTCGCGCTCACAACGCTGCCGGAATCGATGCTGGCCGATCGCGACCGGCGCGATCGATTCGAGCGTGAGGCACGAACGCTCGCGACGCTGAATCATCCCAACATCGGCGCTATCTACGGAATCGAGCGGCTCGACGGCCGTCGCGTGCTCGTGCTGGAACTTGTCGAGGGCGACACACTCGCCGACCGTATCGCGGCTCTCGGCGCTGGTCTGCCGATGGACGACGCGCTGTCGGTCGCGCGTCAGATCGCCGGCGCGCTCGAAGCGGCACACGAGAAAGGCATCGTCCACCGCGACCTCAAACCGGCGAACATCAAGATCACGACGGACGGGACGGTCAAGGTCCTCGATTTCGGTCTCGCGAAATCGAGCACGCCGCCCGCATCCGGCCTTTCGCAGTCGCCGACGTTGGCTGGAGCGGCTACGCGCGAGGGTGCGTTGCTCGGCACGTGCGGTTACATGAGTCCGGAGCAGGTACGTGGCCAGCCGATCGACAGGCGCACGGATGTATGGGCGTTCGGGTGTGTGCTGTACGAGATGCTGACCGGCCGCGTGGCATTCCCGGGCGACACGTTGCCCGAGTACATCGCCGCGATGCTCGAACGCGAGCCTGACTGGGCCGCGCTTCCGAACTCGACGCCGGCTGAGGTTCTGAAGTTGATGCGACGGTGTCTCGAACGGGATCCGCGACGGCGACTGCACGACATCGCGGACGCGCGCATCGAGATTGAAGATGCCGAACGAGGTGGCGACCTCAGGTCACACGACGCCATTCGCCTTGCATCGACGCGATCGGATCGCCGGTGGTTAGCTCGAGTGCTGACGGCGGGCGCAGCGTTCGGCTGGGCGTCGTCGCGACGATTACGTCCCGATCGACACCGGCGCCGTCCGCCGAGGCGCTTCGGTTCACGCTGGCGCAGTCCGAGGCACAGCACCTTCCAGACTTTACCGGCATGCTCAGCATGTCACCCGACGGCCGACAGATCGCGTTCGTCTCAGGCGAGCTTCACAGCGCGTGGAAGCTGAATGTGCGATCAATTGGATCGCTGGACACGCGCACGCTGGCCGGCACCGAAGGCGGGTTCTCTCCGTTCTGGTCGCCCGATAGCCGGTTCATCGGATTCGTGACGGGGAACGGCAAGCTGAAGACGATAGATCCCGGCGGCGGACCTGCCGTGACGCTCACCGATGGCGCCGACCAAGGGATCGCCTGGAGTAGTCAGGGCGTCATTCTCTTTCCGAGATGGCGCCACGGGTTCGTGAGCGCGTCGGGCACCGAGGACGGCCGTCTGTTCAGAATCTCTGCGACCGGCGGACAACCGGCGCCGGCAACCGAGCTGGACGCGTCACGGGGGGAGATCCAGCACGCATTTCCGGCATTTCTGCCGGATGGCCGCCGGTTCATCTTTACGGCGCTCAGCAGCGATCCGGCGCAGTCGGCCGTTTACCTCGCGTCGTTGGACTCGGGCGCACGGACGCGGCTCATCGACTTCGCCTCGCAGGTGCAGTACGCGTCGGGCCATCTGTTGTATCAGCGAGACGGGACCTTGATGGCGCAGCGCTTCGATGAGAAGAGCGCTCGGCTGGTTGGGGGCGCCGTGCGGCTTGTCGAAAACGTGAATACGGAATCGACCGGCGATGCTTCCTTTTCCACGTCTCAGACCGGTACGATCGTGTACCGCACCGGCACCGCCGCTGCGACGTTGCTCACGTGGTTCGACGCTCACGGCAATGTGCTGGGAACCGCCGGAGACGTCGGCGAGCACCGGTATCCGGGCCTCTCGCCCGATGCGCGCTGCGTCGTGTTCGCGCGACGTGACGAAGCGCTGGCCTACAAGCTCTGGCAACTCGATGTCGCGCGCAATGTCGCATCACCCTTCACGTTCCATCCGGATCCGGACTTCCACCCAGTGGTCTGGTCGCCCGACGGCGCACGCGTCGTTTTTGGTTCGAGTCGAATCAATCCGGGGGTCTTCGACTTCTATCAGCGTGCCGTCGACGGCGGTGACGGCGAGGAGCTCGTCTACGCATCGCCTCACCCGAAGATTCCGAGCGCGTTCTCTCCCGACGGCACGATTCTGCTGTTCGGCGAGGACGCCGGAGCTGGCCGCAACTATGACATTTGGGCTCTGCCCATGTCAGGAGACCGGAAGCCGTTTCCGGTCGTTCGGACGCGATTCAGGGAATTCGCGGCAGTCTTTTCGCCGGACGGCCATTGGATCGCCTACCAATCCAATGACTCGGGCACTGAGCAGGTCCTCGTGCAGCCATTCCCACCGACCGGGTTCACTATGCGACTCTCGAATACGACCGGGTACGCACCGCAGTGGCTCGGCACGGGCGATGTCGTTTACGCCACAGCCGATCAGCGGTTGATGGCGGTCGCAGTAACGACCACCGGCGGCGTGCTTCGAGCAGGGACACCTCGCGAGCTGTTTGCGCACCGCTACAGCGGCGGACGCGGAAACACATTCAACGTCGATCGCGGCGGCCGGCGTTTTCTGCTCCCGGTCCAGCAGGAGCAAACCGGAGACCGCCCGATCAGCGTCATCGTGAACTGGCCGTCGTTGTTGACGCACAAATAGGGCGATATTCACGATACTGAAACCCGTTGTGTCCCGCGCGTGCGCCCAGCCGTGTCCACGAACATTCTGCACGTTGATGGGCGAGCTCTCGCCGCTTCGGCAAATCGTCTGACATCGGCGAACGGCACTATCTCACGGACGATTTGAACGGTGTGTGGAGACCGGCCGATGATCAGCCCTATGACCAACACGGCACGCCGTCAGCAGCGGTACGACCACCGGCTTCGGGATCAAGTCCAACGCACCAGGGACGTCACCACCGCCACGAATCTTGGCGTCGCGCGCTCGACGGCCGTGGGTGGCTTCTCAAGGCACCGAAGGTCGTGGTCGGCCTGGACGTGACGAACCTGAAGACATCCGAACTCCAGCAAGACGTCCTCGAACTGCGACGACCCGTGAGGAAGCTGACGGCACTCCTGCGGCTCGCCCTCGCTCTGCTTCGTACCTCGGGATTCGCGTTGACGCACGAGCGTCTGCCCCGACTGATGTCAACGCGGTGCTCGATGAACGCCAGCAGCGTGTCCAGCACTGCGAGTCGTCGCCGGCTAGGTTGTCGCCTTACTGGGCTCGATGAGCGCGGGCGATCTTGACGCGTAGCGCCCCACACCCAAGGCTCATCGGCTTGTTTCTCCCTTATTGAATCTGGAAGGTGTGCTTTATTTTATCAGTCGACGATGCGTTCATGGCCGCCGCCTGTTGGTATCGCTGCGTGGCATCGTTGGCCACTATCGCCAGATTCCACAATCGTTTTTTCGTAGCTAATGGGACGTTTGTGATCTCCACATAGCCTTTATCATAATGGGCATTCGGATAGACGCGTTGGGTGTACAAATCGAAAATACACCGCTCGAGTTTTGTAAAATCTTTCAGGCCGTAAGTCGCCCCTTCGCAACGGAACTCGACGTATCGCGTAGGTCTACCCTGCGCGGTGGTTCCACCTTCAAGTAAATCGTGCCTGTTCTCATGCCAGCCGCCGGTCGCATTGTTCTGGTACGACAATTTCGGGAAGTACCAGTCGGCCCATTCCTGAACCGTCGTATAGTCAATCGCAGCGATCGGTTTCGCGCTCCTGATCTTACTGGCGACGTACCGCGCCTGGACTTCCTTGCCGGCTTGCTGCACCTGATCTACCGTCAGGGAGCTGGTAATGGTCAGTCGCTGCTGGAAGTCTTTCAAGCCCGGGCAGGCATCCGTCTCGTGATCCTTACTGTGACATAAGTCACACTTCCGTTGGATCAGGCGACCAGGGCGGGGAGCTGTGAGTCGCAGGGAATGGACGTTCGGGCGGACGGGTGCATCCACTCGTGCCGCACGTTGGATGACCTGCGTTGTGTGAGTCGCCGGATGGTTGGCCGCGAGGAACCCCATCCGGTCTGCCTCCGCGTCCAGGTGGTAGTCCCGCACAACCGCGATGCCAGAACCAAACGGATTCCTCACGCGCCCTGCGCGCTGCTGCACGACGTGGGCCAGTTCGTGACCCAGTATCTGCTGGCCGTGTGGAGTGTGCGGGTTGTACTGGCCCGGTGCAAAATACAGATGGGAGCCTCGCGTGAAGGCCAGCGCGCCGATGGAAGACGCCTGCGGGCCCGCGTGGACGCGGACGTCCGCGAAGCTGGTGCCGAAGCACGCTTCCATCTTCTTACGCACGGGCGCTGGCAATGGCTGCCCGCTGCTGTCGCAACAGTTCGAAACACTGCGCGGAATTTGGACGGCGTGGCCGTGGCCAATCCGCTGCACGACGGAACCTTGATGCGCGGCATGTGGCGACGGCCTGGCCTGCTGATCCACAGCCCGCGGTCGAGCCATCTTCGCCTGCGCCATCCGCTCGAGATGCGCCGTCTGGTGTTTGAGGTGTGCAGGGACGTCCTGACGTTGGGCGCGCGTCGGCGGCGCGACGGGGTTCGGGTGTGGCATGGGCAGTGGCGTCAGCTGCGCGCCTCCCAGCGGACGCAGTCTCACCGAGGGTGCAGCGACCGGACCCCTTGGCCTGCCATCGATAAACTTCCCTTGAATGACCGTGCCACGATCAGCCGAAAGTTTATTGAGCGTCATCGCTTGTCCTCTCGGGCACGCCAGCTCTTGCCTCTCTGTCAGAGATAACGGGAAACATGCGGCCGTCTCACGGGTAGCATAACGCGAGTTCTCACCCCCGTAAGCTCTCCCCATCGACGCGTGTGAAAAACTCGGCCGAGGGCGGATCGACACGGCGTTGACTCAATTCGCGCACGCGCTCGTACTCGTGGAGGAGCCCGTCATGTCGCGTGCCTACGGCAGTCGTTGCGGAAGACGGCTCGGTGTGCCCTATCGCGTCAAAAAAGACCTCCGCGAGCCCCGTGGCCGGTGTATAAGTCTGGCGATGATGCGACGGTCTGTGTGGGGCGTCGCCTGCAGCATCTGCGCACTGACGACCGTCGCCGCGGCCGCCGCCGATCGCGTCAGCTTCAATCGCGACGTGCGGCCGATCATGTCGGACACCTGCTTCCGCTGCCACGGTCCCGATCGGAATGCGCGGCGGGCCGGCCTCCGCCTCGACGTCCGTGAAGAGGCGACGAAGCCGACGCGCTCCGGCCGCACGCCGATCGTTCCCGGCGATCCCGACCAGAGCGAGATCATCGCCCGCGTGTTCGCCACCGGCTCGAACGTGATGCCGCCGGCATCTGCGCACAAGGCGCTGACGCAGGCACAAAAGGACGTCCTCCGCCGCTGGGTCGCCGAAGGCGCCGTCTACGAAGGCCACTGGGCCTACCAGCCGGTGACGCGTTCGCCGCTTCCGGTCGTTGCCGATCGATCGCGGATCAGAAATCCAATTGACCTGTTCATCCAGGATGCACTCGGTCGCGCCGGACTGGCGCCGGCAGCCGAAGACGATCGACGGACCCTGCTCCGCCGCGCCACGCTCGATTTGATCGGCCTCGTTCCCACTCCCGAGGAGGTGCGCGCGTTCCTGGCGGACCGATCGCCGGACGCGTACGAGCGTGCGATCGATCGTCTGCTCGCGTCGCCGGGTTATGGCGAGCAGCGGGCGCTGCGCTGGCTCGATGCCGTCCGCTACGCCGACACCGCCGGTTTCCACGGCGACAATCCGATTCCGGCGTGGCCGTACCGCGATTACGTGCTGCGCGCGTTCCTGAGCAATCGTCCATTCGACGAGTTCACGCGCGAACAGATCGCCGGCGACCTGCTGCCCAGTGCCACCACCGAGCAGCGCGTCGCCTCGGCGTACAACCGGCTCAATCGCACGTCCGCCGAGGGCGGACTCCAGCCCAAGGAGTATCTCGCCAAGTACGGCGCCGACCGCGTGCGCACGCTGAGCGCAGTCTGGCTCGGCAGCACGCTCGGCTGCGCTGAATGCCACGATCACAAGTTCGATCCGTTCCTGACCCGAGATTTTTACGCCATGAAGGCGTTCTTCGCCGACGTTCAGGAGACGGGTCTCGTGCCGGATCGCGGCGCACGCGCGTGGGGCGCACAGCTCGCGCTGCCAAGCGATGCACAGCAACACGAACTCGCAGCCTTGGACGAGAAGCTGACGATCGCGAAGGCGCATCTCGACGACGCGGCCGCGAAGCTGGCGGGTGAGGAAGAAACACGCGCCAAGGATGTGCAGAAACGATGGGAGGCTGGCGTGCTCGCCTGGACGTGGCAGCGCCCCATCGCCGCGCATGCGACCAACGGCGCGACGCTGACTGTCTACAACACCGACCCGATCGAGAGCAATTTCTATCTCGACGGCAGCCTGAAGACGGAAACCGGCCCTGGCGATGGTCTCGTCGTCGCCAGCGGCAAGAACCCGGATCGCGAGACCTACGTTGTCACGCTGCGGCCGGGCACTGGCGTGTGGCATCAGCTTGGGGTCGAGGTCGTCCAGGATGAAAGTTTGCCCGGCGCGCGTTACGCGCGGGGCGCGGATCGATTCCTCCTCAGCGAAGTCGCGACCGAGATCATCGAGGGCAGCCCGCGGTCGCGGCGGGTGCCGTTCATCATGGCTACCGTCAACGACGCGCCGCCGGCGGTGCCCTCCAGCACCACCGATCCCAGCATGCCGCCGCTCGCGGCGATCGACGGCGATCTGGCAACCGCATGGGGCATCCGCTTCGGCGAAGCGCGCAATCCGTTCCTTGCGCTCCGATTCGCCGAGCCGGTGACGACGACAGCCGACACCACAATCGTCGTCACGCTGCGTCACGAGTCAGCGCTGCGGCGGGCGGTGATTGGACGATTCCGCCTCGCGCTCGCCGCCGACGCGTCGGCGTGGCCGCCGGTCGCCAGCGCCGGCACGCGCCTTCGCAGCGCCGATCGATCCGGCAAGACAACGTGGGCGAGCGGCCTGCCGGAGGACGTGATTCGAGCACTGCGGCACCCGGCCGAGGAACGCGACGCGGTCGAGCGGACGGCGCTGCACGAGTACCTCGTCTTCTCCACTCCGGCGCTCGCCGATCTGTATCGCGACGTGCAGCGCATCGAGACCGCGCGCAACCTGCTCGACGCGTCGATTCCGCACGTCGTCACGACGGTCGCGATCGATCCGCCGGCGACGCACATCCTGCCACGCGCCAACTGGATGGATGATTCGGCGCCGATCGTCGAACCGGCGATCCCGGCATTCCTCGGCACGCTCGACACCAGAGGCGAGCGTGCGACGCGGCTCGATCTCGCCAACTGGCTGGTGTCGCGCGGCAACCCGTTGACCGCTCGCGCATTCGTCAATCGGCTGTGGCGCGAGTTCTTCGGCACCGGGCTCTCGAAGACGCTCGACGATCTCGGATCGCAGGGCGAGTGGCCGGCCAACCCCGAGCTCGTCGACTGGCTCGCTTCGGAGTTCATGCATCCGGAATTCGAGCTTTCGTCCAGCTCCGCGCCGGCGCATGACTGGAATGTCAAGCATGTGATCCGCCTGATCGTCACGAGTCATACCTATCGCCAATCGGCGCTCGCCGAGGCCGCCGATCGCGACAAGGATCCCGAGAATCGTCTGTTCGCGCATCAAAACCGGTTCCGCGTCGATGCGGAGAACGTTCGGGATATCGCGCTCCAGGTGTCGGGTCTGCTCGCTGAGCGTGTCGGTGGCCCGAGCGTCAACCCGGTTCAACCGGATGGTTATCTCGCCGCGTTGAATTTTCCCAAGCGCGAGTACTCGGCAAGCCATGGCGACGATTTGTACCGGCGCGGGATCTACACGACGTGGCAGCGCACCTTCCTGCATCCGATGCTGGCGAACTTCGACGCGCCGACGCGCGAGGAGTGCACGGTCAACCGGAACACGTCGAACACACCGCTGCAGGCGCTCGACCTGCTGAACGATCCGGTGTTCGTCGAGGCGGCTCGAGTCTTCGCGCAGCATGCAGCGGCAGAGGGTCGCACGCGATTCGACGCGCAGCTCGACTGGATCTTCGATCGCGCGCTGAACCGCCCGCCGACGCGTGAGGAGCGGACGATTCTTCGCGGCTTGCAGGAACGGAACCTGAAGCGGTTCGCGGCCGATCCGGACGGCGCTCGCCGGTTCATCGCCGCAGGCGAGGCGCCGCCGCCGCCGGCGCCCAATGCCGTACGGCTCGCCGCGTTGAGCACAGTCACGCGAGCGGTGTTGAACCTGCACGAACTGATCACCAGGAATTGATCACCATGGATGCGTTCGCACGCGAGATGAGTCGACGGACGTTCCTCGGGCGCGGCGCCGCGGGACTCGGCGTAGTGGCGCTGAACGCGCTGCTCGGGCCGCGGGCGTCGGCAGCGGCGCGAACGCTGGCGCAATCGTCGCGCGGAGTCGTCGACCCGCTCGACTTTCCGGCGAAAGCGAAACGGGTGATCTTCCTCTACCAAGCCGGCGGGCCGTCGCATCTCGAGACGTTCGACTACAAGCCGAAACTCGCCGAAATGAGCGGCACACCGATGCCCGAGTCGCTGACCCGGGGACAACAAATCGCGCAACTGCAGGGGCAGCCGCTCACCTGCCTGGGTCCGACGCACGCGTTCAAGCGATTCGGCGAATCGGGACAACTGGTCTGCGAGCTTTTTCCGCACATCGGCGGCATCGTCGATCGCACCTGCATCGTGCGCTCGATGTGGACCGAGCAGATCAATCACGATCCGGCGCACACCTTCATGAACAGCGGATCGATCATCACCGGTCGTCCGAGCATGGGATCCTGGGCGCTGTACGGGCTCGGCGCGGAGACCGAGGACCTTCCGGGGTTCGTCGTCCTCGTGTCGCAGGGCAACGGCGGTCAAATGCAGCCGATCGCCGCACGCCAGTGGTCCTCCGGCATCCTGCCCAGCCGGTTCCAAGGCGTCCGCTTCAACTCGGTCGGCGATCCCGTCCAGTACATCGCCAATCCGCCGGGGATCACCGGCGAGATGCAAAACGATTCGATTCGCGCGATCAACGCGCTGAACGCGCTCGAGGATCGGACGCTGCACGATCCGGAAATCCAGACGCGCATCGCGCAGTACGAGATGGCGTTCAGGATGCAGACGAGCGTTCCCGGTCTTCTCGATCTACGCAACGAACCACCGCAGGTCTTCGAGATGTACGGCGCAAAGCCAGGCGACGGATCGTTCGCGTCGAACTGCCTGCTGGCGCGGCGTCTCGCCGAGCGAGGCGTACGCTTCATCCAGCTTTATCATCGCGACTGGGATCACCACGCGGACGTGAAGAACAATCTCGTCTTCAAGGCTCAGGAGGTCGACCGCCCGACGGCGGCGCTGATCACCGACCTCGAGCAGCGCGGCATGCTCGACGAGACGCTGGTGATCTGGGGCGGCGAGTTCGGCCGCACGCCGATGTCGCAGGGGCGCGGCGGCCGCGATCATCACATCAAGGGCTTTTCGTTCCTGCTCGCCGGCGGCGGCATCAAGCGCGGCCTCGCCTACGGATCCACGGACGATCTCGGCTACGCCGCTGTCGATCATCCCGTCGGCGTCCACGACTTCCACGCCACGATGCTCTATCTGCTCGGCATCGATGCGGCAAAGCTGGCGGTGAAGTATCAGGGGCTGGACGTGCGGCTCACCGGTCCTGAGGGCGGCCGCGTTGTGCACGACATCATCGCGTAGAAGGCCGGGACGGCCGCCGGACTGTGCTCCTGAAACAGGTTTGCATTTGCGGAGCGTCTCGGCGGAAGGTGCGAAGTCGTTGATCCGCGCGTCGAGTGGTGCATCCCGTGCGACGAGTTCCGCAACTGGGTTCTTGGCACCACAGCCTGCCGATAAAGCCCGTCCTCCGCGGCCCCACCTCGGATCTCGAGCAGGTCGTGACCCAGGATGACCTCTCCGCGAAAGCGCGACTGTGCGGCTTCAATCCAGATGCGTTCAGTGACCTGCCGATCGTCGGCTTGGCACGAGGTGAGAGAGCACGAGGGTCTGGGACACCGGCGGCCTGTGCGCGCCGTCCGACTCTTGTACACGAAGTCGTTGTACGATCCTCGCATGCGCCGGATGCGGGCGTCGGCTCGATGGATACGGTTCGCACTGGCTTTTGCGCTGGCGCTGGGACTGGCCGTCGTGGGCGGTGCGGCACAGCGGCCCACCATCCTCACAAACGGGCGCAACCTCCAGACACCGATCAACCACGGACTCCCCGACAAGCAGCTCGGCTTCACGTTCTGCCGACTGCGGTACCAGAACATCCGCAGGGCGAGGAAGTCTGGCTGGGGCGACGACTACCCGGAAGCGGACTATAACTTCATGGTGCGTCTCGCCGAGCTGACCACGACGACGATCAGCGAGTGGAACAATGGCTACCCCGGCTTTGCGAACGTCACCGCAATGGATCCCGATCTCTTCCGGTGCCCGTACCTGCGCATGCAGAATGCGGCCAACTACGACTTCACACCTGGAGAGACCGCCCGCCTGCACGACTACCTGCTGAAGGGCGGCTTTCTCTGGATCGACGACAACTGGGATCCGGACTTCGAGTACATCCGGCCGAATCTCATGCGAATCCTGCCCGGCGCACGGATCGTCGACCTGCCGGTCGAGCACCCGATGTTCTCGATTGTCTACCGCGTCAACCCGCTCCCGCAGATCCCGTCGCTCGGCTCGTGGCTGCGGAGGCGTGAAGATTCTGAGATCGGGCCTTCAACCGTGCACTACTACGGCGTGTTCGACGACCACGATAGGCTGATGGTGCTCGTCAGCATGAACTCCGACGTTTCAGACAGTTGGGAGCGGGAAGGCGACAACCAGGACTACTTCGAGACCTACGCGGCGAAGGGCTACGCGCT